>JBAUXQ010000501.1:0-2341 GCA_049584355.1 Roseiarcus sp.
CCGAAGAACCGCGTCGGATGGCGGCGGACGGCTTCCGCGAGCGCGGCGTTCGTCTCGCGCGCGAAGGTCTTCGCCTCTTCGACCTCGAGCTGTTCGACGCCAGGCGCCGTCAGCGACAGCGCCTGCACATCGACGCTGTCCGCATCCATCGCCGCGACCCGGCCATCGCCGATGTCGAGGAGGTCGGCGACGAGCTTCGCAAACCTGCCGCCGACCTGTTCGGCGCGCTCCTTCAGCCGGCGGTCTGGGCCGTCGAGGAAGGCGGGCGTGGCGAAGTGCTCTTCGATCGCAATCGTGCGCATGGAAGTTTCCCTTAAGGCGGCGAAGCACGGTCGGGCGCCTACCCGCTCGGCCCGAGAACTACCTCGTGGCGACGAGCGCTGCGCCGCGACGCGGCGAGCGTGAAAGCGTTGATAACATTCGCGACCCTGCCCAAGCGCTGTGGTGGACCTACGATCGGCTACGCTGAATAGTAAAATTTTTGTTAATAACCCTCTTGCCAATATGGCGATTCCGTGACACGATTTTGGATTGAGGGCTGGGGCATAGTTTTTGGTAAGATCAAAAAGGCTGAGTTCGAAAATATATCATTGGTTGTTTGGTAAAATCTACTTGTGCGCAAATAGTCGGCGGGGCTTCTTCAATCTAGTTTGATGTGAGCGGCGAAAGCGCCGCTGTGGTCGTGTAATTGCGACTCCGCCTTGGCGTGTTTGCGAGCATCTTAATCTGGGCGCTTTAATAAGACGCGCTTTAATAAGACGCGCTCCGGCTAGCGTATGGAACGCAATTTAATTTAAGGAGAGAGATATATGGCTAAGCAACCTAGAGGGAAGCGAGAAACCTCACCGACCGTCCATTCGTATTTGCACTTGGTCCGCAAGAACGGAATCCACCCCTACATCAAGCGGCCAATGGACATGCGGTCGGTCACTTCCTGGACCGTTCCCGATCTTTGCGCCGCATACGACTGGCCGAAGCAGAACGCCCCGGGCGGCGGCGTCATCGCGATCGTCGAGCTCGGCGGCGGCTGGACCCACGACGACGTCGCGAAGTTCTTCACCGCCGCCAAGCTGCCGGCGCCAAATATCGTCGATGTATCGGTCGACGGCACGACCAACAGTCAGTGCAATCCGAAAAACGACGCCGATGACGAAGTTGCGCTCGACATCCAGGTCGCGGGCGCCGCTTACGCCGTCGCTACCGGCAAGGCGGCGAATATCCGCGTCTACTGGTCGCAGGACATTGCCAAGGCCGTTGCAGCGGCCACTGCCGACGGCTGCGACGTCTGCTCGATCTCCTGGGGCGCGGACGAGGCCAGCTGGGGCGCCGCGGCAGGCGACGCGATGGAGCAGACGGCCGCCGCTGCGACGGCAGCCGGGATGGTCGTTTTCGCCGCGTCGGGCGACAACGACTCGAGCGACGGCGGGCCGGGCCGCGCAAATGTCGACCTACCCTCCTCGGCGCCGCACGTTATTGGCTGCGGCGGGACGCATAAACCACAGACTGGTGAGGAGACGGTCTGGAATAATGATCCCCGGAAAACCACCGGAGAGGGCACCGGGGGTGGTTACTCGACGCTGTTTCCGATGCCGTCATGGCAGGCTGGCGCGCCTCATGGCCCGGGCCGCCTGGTCCCGGACGTGGCGGGGAACGCCGATCCGAACACAGGCTACGAGATCATCCTCTACGGCGCCGCGACAGTCGTCGGCGGCACCAGCGCCGTGGCGCCACTTTACGCCGGCCTGTTCGCGTCATTCGGAACGAAGCTCGGCTTCATCACCCCGGAACTCTACCTCAACAGCGCCTGCTTCACCGACATCACGCGCGGCGATAACGGAGCCTTCCGCGCCCGGACTGGCGTTGACCCGTGCACCGGACTTGGTTCGCCAATCGGAGAAATCCTGGAAGAGCGCATCCAACCCGCGGCGATGCACGCGAGTGGGCTGAGAACGCTGCTGGCGGAGAATGCGGTCCTTCGTACCTTAGTCGCAGGGAAACGTGACCAAGCAAGTGCGCATGGTGGACCATATAGCGTTCTTCTAACTGCCAATCACGCGCCCGGGCTCGCTCCGATGGCTTCCACCCCTATGTCGATGGCGCCCTCTGCAATGATTTCCTGTCCCGACGGATATAGGCCCGCCTGGGACATGGCGACGCAGCGGTGGATCTGCGCGAAGGTGTGACCCTTGCGACTCGGGTCGCCTGCCACATCTCAGGTAAGTATCCCCCGGCAAAGCCGGGGGCTTTATGGTGTGAACCGCTCAAAGCGGTAGGAGGGGTCGCTGAGGCGCCCCCTTGAGGTTGGCGCCACCTGAAGGTGGCGTTTTTCAGCGCCAGAGAT
>JBAUXQ010000502.1:0-1819 GCA_049584355.1 Roseiarcus sp.
CCGCCGGCCGGTCGGCGACCCGGCCCTACAGCGGCGCGCGGGGGGATATTGCGGTCGCGGCGGGCGTGGCTTAACGAGGGCGCGACCGCCAACGACCCTTGAGGCTCCATATGTCCGCTGCCCGTCAACCCGCGATCTTCGTGCCGCACGGCGGCGGTCCGTGCTTCTGGATCGAGTTCCCGCCGCCCTTCGGGCCGCACGCCTGGGACAGCTTGCGCGACTATCTTGCCGGCCTCGTCAAGTCGCTGCCCGAGCGGCCGAAGGCGTTCCTGGTCGTCACCGCCCATTGGGAGGCGGACAAGCCGACCGTCAGCGTCAATCCCAAGCCCGGAATGCTCTACGACTATCACGGGTTTCCCGAGCACACCTATAAGCTGAGCTACCCCGCGCCAGGCGCGCCCGAGGTGGCGGCCGAGGTCAAACGGCTGATCGAGAAGGCGGGGTTGCCGATTGCGACGGACGGCGAGCGGGGCTTCGATCACGGGGTGTTCGTGCCGTTCCTGATCGTCGATCCGAAGGCGGAGATCCCGGTCGTGATGCTGTCGCTGCGCAAGGATCTCGATCCCGACTTCCACATCAGGCTCGGCAGGGCGCTGGCGCCGCTGCGCGATCAGGGGATCGCGATCGTCGGCAGCGGCATGAGCTTTCACGACCTTCGGCATTTCCGGGACGGCGACACCACGGCCTCGGCCGCTTTCGACGCCTGGCTCGACGAGACGGCGAAGGCGCCGCCGGCCGAGCGCGACGCCCGGCTCTCCCACTGGGACAAGGCGCCCTCGGCGCGCGCCTGCCACCCGCGCGAGGAGCACCTGTTGCCGCTGATGGTGGTCGCCGGCGCGGCGGGCGACAGCAAGGGCAAGCGCGACTTCAACGACAAGATCGGCGGCAAGATGATCTCGGCGTTCCGGTTCGGGTGAGGCGGCGGCGCCTGGCGTGCGTTTTCCGATCATCCGGAAGGGCGCCGTCATCTCGAGCGAAGCGAATCAATCCATGAAGACGTAGGCCGGCCGGCGACTCTGGATCGCTTCATTGTTTCGAGGGTCGGCGCCGCGCGTTTTTTGGCTTGACAACCATACCGACTGGTTGGTATGCAGCTATGATGAACATGCACACGAAAACGGAAGCGGCGCGAGTTTCGAGCACGAAGCTGCTTGACGCCGCGGTCCACGTCATCCGCTCCAAAGGCTACTCGGCCGCGCGGGTCGAGGACATCTGCGCCGAGGCCGGGCTGACCAAGGGCGCCTTCTTCCACCATTTCGCCAGCAAGGAGGCTTGCGCGATCGCCGCGGCGGCCCATTTCGCCGCCAACGCCGACGCCCTGTTCGACGCCGCGCCCTATAGCCTCCTGCCCGATCCGAGAGCGCGCGTTCTCGGCTACGTCGATTTCCGCAAGGCGATCCTTCAGGGCGAACTGCCGCAGTTCACCTGCTTCCTCGGCACGATGGTTCAGGAGGCGTACGATTCTCATCCGGCGATCCGGGCGGCCTGCGACCGCTATATCAGCGAGCACGCGGGACGGCTCGCTTCCGACATCGCCGAGGCCAAGGCGCGCTACGCCCCGGACGCCGCCTGGACGCCAGAAAGCGCCGCGCTTTATTCACAGGCTGTCCTCCAGGGCGCCTTCATTCTCGCCAAGGCTAAGCACGGGCCGAAAGTCGCCGCCGACTGTCTCGATCATTTGAGACGCTACTTCGAGACGCTCCTGCCGGCCGACCGCTCGGAGCACCGCCCGCGCTGACACGTTGACCGACGAGGAGACGACCATGACCGACCAGAAGATCACGCCTTGTCTTTGGTTCGATTTCAACGCCGAGGAGGC
>JBAUXQ010000503.1:0-5972 GCA_049584355.1 Roseiarcus sp.
TTCGCCGACCGCGACCACGATATTGGCGCTGCCGAGGGGAAAGGCCTCGCGAAATTTGCGCACCGACCCTTCGGCCGGAAAGACCGGAGGCGAGCGAACCATCATCCGCCCGACCGTCAGGTCGCGCAGCCAGCCGACGTCCTGGCCGCCGCGGATCGTCTCGCCGCGCAGGTGGAGACGCCAAGTGGTGAACGAATAGCCGAAGGTCGCCCGCACGGCGAGGGTGGTCGCAATCGAGGCGGCGAGGACGCCGCCGGCGACGCCAAGATTCCCGGTGCTCTCGAGCACCAGAAAGGTCATGGTCAGCGGACCGCCGACGATCGCGGCGCTGAGCGCCCCCATGCCCACGAGCACGCAGGCCGTCGTCTCGAGATCCATCGACGGCGCCACGGCGTCGATGCCGATCGCATAGAGCTTGCCGAGCAGCGAGCCAACGAACAGCGAGGCGAAAAACAATCCGCCGCGAAAGCCCGACGCCAGCGAAACGAGGCAGGCGAACAGTTTGAGCACGATGAGAATCGTCAATTCCGAAGCCGTCATCGGCGAATAGAAGTCGAGCCCGAGCGCGCCGTGGCCGGCCCCCAGAACCTGGGGCGTGTAGAGCGCCATGGCGCCGACCATCAGCCCGCCGACGGGGGGGCGAATGAGGCGCCAGGGGATCGCCGCCCGGAACGCCCGTTCGATCAGCGCCGCCACCCGCATCGCCCCGACCCCGACCGCCGCCGCGACCAGACCGAGCCCGATCAATGCGCCATAGTGGAGGAACGTCAACGGCGCGACGTCGGGCGCGGTGATGTTGTAAGGCGCGCCGATGACCGCCTGGGTGGTGAGCGATGCGGCGAGGGTCGCGGCGAAGACGGGAATCGCGTTGGCGAGCGAGTAGGCCCCGATGATGAGCTCGAAGGCGTAAAAAGCGCCGGTCAGCGGCGCGCCGAACGCCGCCGCGATCGCCCCTCCCGCCCCGCAGCCGACCAGCATCCTGAGATCCTGCCGGCGCAAGCGCGATCGAATCCCCAGATAGGAGGCGGCGCCGGCCCCGATCTGGGCATAGCCGGCTTCGAGCCCGACCGATGCGCCGCAGCCGTTCGAGATCACGGTTTGCGTCGCCACGAGCAGGCTTTCGCTCAGCGACATGCGCCCGCCGCGAAGAGCGTTAGCCTCAACCGGATCGACCGCCGGCCGCGCCTTCTTGCGAGCGAGCCACATATCGATCGCGCCGAGAACAAGCCCGCCCAGCATCGGCGCGCCGAAGGCGGCAAGCGGCGCAACCTTCTCGGCGGCGCTGAGGTGAATGTCGAAGGGAATGCCGAAGATCGCGACATGCGCGACATCGACGATCTTGGTCATCGCGGCGACGCATAGGCCGGCCAGCACCCCGACGCCGATCGCCAGCGCCGTCATGCCGAATTCGCTCGCGCGCAGGCGTGCGCGCGCAGTCGCCAGCGCGATCAGCGCCGGGCGCGGCACGGATATCAGCCGGGCGCGGCGTTCGACCGGGTAGCCCATGTTCGGACTTATGCGCGGAGGAAGCGAGTATGCCAAGGGCGGCGGGAATTCCCGCCGCCGGCGTCGCCCACCATCAGCCGGCGAGCGCCATGTCGTCGCGATGGATCATTTCGGCCCGCCCGGCGGTTCCGAGGATATGGGCGATGTCGCGCGAATTGCGTCCGCGGATGCGCTCGGCGCGCACGGCGTCATAGGCGATGAGCCCGCGTCCGATCTCGGCCCCGTGCTCGTTGCGAATGGCGACGCAATCGCCGCGCGCGAAAACGCCCTCGATGCGCGTGACCCCGGCCGGCAGCAGGCTTTTTCCCCGCGCCAGCGCCCCGGCGGCGCCGGAGTCCACGAACACCGCGCCCTTGAGCTCGAGCGATCCGCCGATCCAGATCTTGCGCGCCGCGATCGGGTTCGAAGGGGTCAGGAACCAGGTGCAGCGGCCCCCTTCGGCGATGCGCGCGATCGGATGAGCGACCCGCCCGTCCGCAATCACCATATGCGTGCCGGCGGCGGTGGCGATGCGGGCGGCTTCGATCTTGGTGCGCATGCCTCCGCGCGAGAGGTCCGACCCAGCGCCGCCCGCCATCGCCTCGATCTCGGGCGTCACGCGATCGACGACCGGCAAGAATCGGGCATGGGCGTTGCGATGCGGCGGCGAATCATAAAGCCCGGCGACGTCGGAGAGCAGGATCAACAGGTCCGCGCTCGCCATGGTGGCGACCCGGGCGGCCAGCCGATCATTGTCGCCGTATCGGATCTCGCTGGTCGCAACCGTGTCGTTTTCGTTGATGATCGGGATCGCGCGGATTGAGAACAGACGGCCGAGGGTCGCGCGGGCGTTGAGATAGCGGCGGCGCTCTTCCGTGTCCTGCAAGGTCAGCAGCACTTGGCCGGCGACGATGCCGTTCTCGGCGAGCGCCCGCGACCACTCGCTGGCAAGCGCAATCTGTCCGATCGCCGCCGAAGCCTGGCTGTCCTCGAGTTTGAGCGCGCCCTTCGGCAGACCGCCGATGGTGCGGCCGAGCGCGATCGCGCCGGAGGACACCACGACCATGCTCGCGCCGCGCCCATGCAGGGCGGAGATGTCGGACGCGAGCGCCTTGAGCCACGCGTGCCGGACCGCGCCGAGCGTGCCGTCGACCAAGAGCGAGGACCCGACTTTGATGACGATCCGATTGAATCGGTCGAGAGAGGGAAGCTGGTCCACGAACGCCGGAAGGAGGAGGAAATCAAAGCGCAGGCGGCCGCTAAAATGCGGACACCGCGCGCGTTTTTCCGTCTAGACCAGCGCTCGCGCGCTGGCAAGGCAAGTTTGCCGGCCTCCGGATCTTTCGGCAAGGCCGTTGACCCGGGTGGCGGCCCAATTTTAGAAACATTCTAAATTGGGACCGTGCGGGACACGCCAAATGCGCAATTTCGATGACCTGTCCGAGCGTGAGATTCTGGCTCTCGCCATCAGCAATGAGGAGGAGGACGCGCGCATTTTCGCCGATTTCGCGGACGGGCTGCACGACGACTACCCGGCAAGCGCCAAAGTGTTCGACGAGATGGCGGCCGAGGAGAACGGCCACCGGCGCAGGCTCATCGACCTGTTCGTGTCGAAATTCGGCGACCACATACCTCTCGTGCGCCGGGATCACATCCGCGGCTACATCCCGCAGAAGCCGGTGTGGCATCAGCGGCCCCTGGGGTATGACGTCGTCCGCACGCACGCGCGCGCGATGGAGCGCGCCGCCGCTCGCTTTTATCGACAAGCGTTGACGCGCACGACCGACGCTTCGACCCGCAAGCTCCTGGGCGATCTCGCCGAGGAGGAGGAGAAGCACGATCAGATCGCCGCCGGGCTGGAGGAGGAAATTCTGACCCCAGCCGCCAAGCGCAACGAGGACGAGAACGAGCGCCGGCGATTCATCCTCCAGGTCATCCAGCCCGGCTTGGTCGGCCTGATGGACGGGTCGGTGTCGACGCTCGCGCCCGTGTTCGCCGCCGCGTTCGCGACCCACAATTCGTGGAATGCATTTGTCGTCGGACTGGCCGCCTCGATCGGCGCCGGCATCTCGATGGGCTTCGCCGAGGCGCTGGCGGACGACGGCAAGCTTTCGGGACGCGGCGCGCCATTGCTGCGCGGCCTCGTCTGCGGCCTTATGACCACCGCGGGCGGGATCGGCCACACCCTGCCCTTCCTCATCCCCGAGTTCTATACCGCCATGGCCGTCGCCTTCGTCGTGGTCGTGTTCGAGCTGTTGGCGATCTCCTATGTCCAATGGCGGTATATGGATACCCCGCCGGTGGCGGCGGCCGCCAAGGTGATGATCGGCGGAGCCCTGGTCCTGGCGGCGGGAATTCTGATCGGCTCGAGCTGACGAGCGGCCCGCCGCCTCAGGACGGGTGTGATCCGGTGAACGGCACGAACGGAATGATCGCGCCGCCACAGATGTCGGAGCGGACGACAGACATCTCCCCGTCGGGCGACCGCCGCTTGACCGCCTTCAGCACATGCTGCGCCCCGGGCGGGCCGATCGGAATGACCATGATCCCGTCCGATGTGAGTTGCTGGAGCAGCGGCGGCGGGATGTGATCGATGCCGCAGGTGACGATGATCTTGTCGAATGGCTGAGCCTCCGCCCAGCCGTAGTAGCCGTCGGCATTGCGGGTGCGGATGGCGCGGTATTCGCTATATCCCCGCGCGATCAGCGCGTCGTAGAGCGCCCGCGTGCGCCCCGCCAGCGCGGGAATGATCTCGATCGACCAGACGTTGGGCGTCAGGTTCGAAAGGTAGGCCGACTGGTAGCCCGACCCGGTTCCGATCTCGAGCACCTTGTCGCCCCGCCTGATCTCGAGCGTATTGGTCATCCGCGCGACCGTGTGCGGGCCGGTAATGGTGACGCCGAAGCCGATATTGAGGTGATGCCATTCGTAGGCCCGATCGAGGTTTTCCGCAGTCACGAACTCCTCGCGCGGGGTTAAGAGGAAGGCGCGCATATCGGCCTCGTCCCAGACGTCGTGGTGGGCGACGAGCTGCTCAAAGCGGTCAAAGCGCTGCGCCAGAAAACGCGGGTCCTCGCCGCGGTTCTTGACCATCCATTCGACGAACGCCTCGCGGCTCTGCCGCGGCGGCGAAGCGCTCGAGTCGTGAGGCGTCGGAACGTTGGCGAGCGCTTGCCGGGCGGCGAGCGCCGCGCCCGCAGCTTGAGCCATTCCCATCAGAAACCTGCGTCGATCCATAGGAAGCCTCGCGTTGGTTCGCTCATCGGGGAGGAAAGGGTGGCGACGGTCAAGCGCGAAATGAGGGTGGAGTTCTTTGGCGGCGACGAGAGGGCGGTCCGCGACTCACCGCGCGGCGCCAGCCGCAGAGGAGAATTCCAGGCCGGCTAATTCCTGGAAGCCGAGCCGAGTAGAACTTGATATTCCTGGTCCGGAGACGATGCGGAGGGGCCATGCAGCGGAATTCGTTCGACGTCATTCGCGTTCCGACCAGCGGGCCCGGGGATGTTTCCGGCCTGATGGCGCTCATCGACAGCGGCGCGCTCAAGCCATCGTCCATTCTCGCGGTGCTGGGGAAGACCGAGGGCAATGGCGGGGTGAACGATTTCACCCGGGAGTACGCTGTCGCCGCTTTGTGCAATGCCCTGGCGCCCCGCTTGGCGCTCACCCCGCGGGCGGTCGAGAGCAAAATCGCGTTCGTCATGTCGGGCGGCACGGAGGGGGTGCTCTCTCCGCACATGACCGTGTTCGCGCGCGGCCACAGTCCCGAGGCCGCGCACGACAGCGCGGGCGAGGCGCGACTGAGCGTCGGCATCGCCCATACCCGCGACTTCCTGCCCGAGGAGATCGGCCGGGACGCCCAGATCGACGAGACGGCGAGCGCGGTCGCAACCGCGATGCGGGATCGACGCCGTGAGCGACGTGCACTTCGTCCAGATCAAGTGCCCGCTCCTGACCAGCGAGCGCGTCCAGGAGGCGCTCGCGCGGGGCAAGACGACGGTCACGGCGAGCGGCTATGCGTCGATGGGCTATTCGCGCGGGGCCTCGGCGCTCGGAGTCGCCAAGGCGCTGGGCGAGATCGGGGCCAACGTCGGCGAGGCCCAGGTGCTGAAGGATTGGGACCTTTACTCCTCCGTGGCCTCCTGTTCGGCCGGCATCGAACTCATGCACAATGTCGTCATTCTGGTCGGCGCCTCGCGATTCTCGGCGAGCCCGTTCAGAATTGGCCACGCGGTGATGAAAGATGCGATCGACCTTCCGGCGATCATGCAGGCGCTCGAGAGCGTCGGCTTGAGCACGCTCGACCCGCGATCGCAGGGCCGGCTCGTCAATATTTTCGCCAAGGCCGAGGCCTCCCCCGACGGCGCCATTCGCGGCCTCCGCCACACCATGCTCGACGATTCCGACATCAACGCCACCCGCCACGCCCGCGCGGCGGTCGGCGGGCTGATCGCCGGGGTCGCGGGAACCGGCGCGGTCTATGTCTCGGG
>JBAUXQ010000504.1:0-3553 GCA_049584355.1 Roseiarcus sp.
CGAGCATCGCCTCGATGTCGGCCATGTGCGATCGGTCGAGGGCAAAATCGACGCTGAAGATCGGCGCCGCCTGGAGCGTGATCCTGTCCCGCCAGCGCTCCCGCGCCTCGGCGAAAACCGGCCAACTGATGCGGGTCTGGGCGCCGACGCTGTCGATGTGGGTGCGGAGCGCCGCCGTCCCGTAGGCGTAGGCTGAGCGCAGGCTGAATTCCATCCGTGCGGCGACGTCGGCTGCATTCCAGTTGGCCGAACGGTCTTCGATCGCGGCGGCGAGCGCGCTCGGGAAGTCTCCTACCGGATTGCGTTTCCGCCGCCAGATGTGACCCTTGTCGATATGGGTGTGGGCGTCGACGAAAAGCGGCAGCACGATGCGCCCGGACAAGGCGACCTGCGGCGCGTCGCCGAAGTCGACGGCTCCGGCCGGAGCGATCTTCGCGATTGCGCCCTCGTCGACAAGAATGTCGACGGTGGCGAAGCCGTCAAAATCGAGCGGCCCCTCGGGCTTCGGGAGCGAGCGTCCAAAGACGCGCGCCTGCGTCAGCGCGTAACGTTTGACGCTGGGATAGACGAACGGAGCAGTCATCGTGGATCGGGTTCCGCTCCGGCGCGGCGGCGGGGCGCCTGCAAGCGACTCCTGCTGGCGCTCATGGGAGGGCTTCCCCTACGCTCACTTCGGACGCAGGTCGAGGCCGACGCCCTTGTCGACGAATTGCAGCGTGTAAGCCTTCTTGTAATCGACATCCGGCTTGACGACGCCCGCCTTCACCATCGAATCGTAAAAATCTTTGATCCGCTCGTCGGTCATCGCCCCGACGCCGAGCTTGAGCGTGTCGCCGGAGTCGACGAGGCCATATTCCTTTATTTTGCCGATCGAGAACGCGATCTGCTCGTCCGTCATTTCGGGATTGTCTTTCTTGATCAGCGCATTGGCTTTTGTATTGTCGCCGTAGAGATAATTGTACCAGCCGATCGTTGACGCGTCGACAAACCGCTGAACGAGGTCCGGCTTGCTGGCGATCAGGTCGGCGCGCGTTTCGACGGTGGTCGCGTAGGTCTTATAGCCGTAGTCGGCGAACAGGAAGATGTTCGGCTTGAAATGGCCCTCGCGTTCGACTGCGAACGGCTCCGAGGTGACGTAGCCCTGCTGGATCGAGTGCGGGTCAGCGATGAACGGCCCAGGATTGAATGTGTAGGGCCTGACGTTCTCTTCCTTGAAGCCGTAGGCCGTCTTCATCCATTGATAGAACGTGACCAGTCCTTCCTTGCCGATGATCGTCTGTGACGCGTTTGGCAGGTCCGCCCACTTGTCGAGGCCCTCTCCCGGATGCGACATGAACATCTGCGGGTCCTTCTGGAAGTGGGCGGCGACGACGACGATCGGCACGTTGCGGGCGACCGCGTCGAAGGCGAGCAGAAGATTACCGCCCATGTAGAAGTCCAGCCTTCCGGCGGCCAACAGCAGCTCGTTGTTGGCCTGCGGGCCGCCCTGAACGATCGTGACGTCGAGACCGTATTTGGCGTAGGTGCCGTCGGCGACCGCCTGGTAGTATCCGCCGTGCTCGGCCTCGGCGAGCCAGTTGGTCCCAAACGAGACCTTGTCGGCGGCGAACGCGGACGACGCGGACAGGCAGAGCCCAACCGCCAGGCGAGCGCCAAGGAATTTCATTGTTCACTCCGGTCTCGAGTTGCAATACGACACGTGCAACTTAGGCGCCACTGAGGCTGGGGCGCCAGCCGCCCAAACCGCGACCGGCCGCTGGAGACCTCGCGCGAGATGCGCAGATTCAACCCGGACACGATCCATCCCCCGTTCGCAAAATACGCCCATGCCGTGGAAGTCGAAGCCGGCGCGCGGATGGTCTTCTGTTCGGGCCAATTGGGAATTGGCCGGGACGGCGTCATTCCCGACGACGTGGAAGCGCAAGCGCGTCTTTGCTTTCGCGCCATTCAAGCGGTCCTTGGCGAAGCGGCGATGTCGCTCGGGGACCTCGTCCGCCTGAATGCCTATGTCGTTTCGGCCCAGTATTTGGGCGGCTACATGAAGGTGCGTGACGAATTTGTGGGCAATCCGCCCCCGGCTTCGACTTTGATTGTCGTCCAGGGTTTCGCCCGCCCCGAATTCAAGGTCGAGATCGAGGCCGTCGCCGCGCGTGCGCGTTGAACGCTTTTGGAGATCCGGATGTTGCCAACCAAGTTCTGGGCCGAGATGAGCTGGCGCGATTTTGCCGCCGCCGACATGAGCAAGGTCATCGCGGTTCTGCCGGTGGCCGCGATCGAGCAGCATGGGCCCCACCTGCCGGTCGGGGTCGACATGTTCATCAACGAGGGCTACCTCGCACGGGCGGTGGACCGCATACCCGACGACATGCCGGCGTTGATCCTGCCGGTTCAGGCGATCGGCAAGTCGAACGAGCACACCGAATATCCCGGGACGCTGACCTTTTCGATGGAGACGGTAGCCCGCGCGTGGACCGAGATCGGCGACAGCGTCGCCCGCACCGGATGCCGCAAGCTCATCTTCATGAATTCGCATGGCGGAAACGTTCCGGTCATCGACGCGGTGGTCAGGGAATTGCGCGTCCGCCACCGGATGCTCGCGGTCCATGCGGCCTGGCAGCGACTGGGATATCCGGCGGATATGTTTTCCGCGGTCGAGCGCGCCCACGGCATTCACGCCGGCGACGTGGAGACCTCGCTGATGCTCGCCTTCAAGCCTGACACCGTGCGGATGAGCGAAGCGCAGAACTTCGTCAGCTCGGCGATCGCGATCGAAAAGGAATTCCGCCACCTTCGCGTCACCCAGCCCATCGGCTTCGGCTGGATGTCGAGCGACCTCAACGAGCTCGGCGCGGCCGGCGACGCCGCGAACGCGACTGCCGCCAAAGGCGAGGCTTGCGCCGACCACGGGGCGGACGCGTTTCTGGATCTGTTGCGAGATGTGCTCGCGTTCGATCTGGCGCGGCTCCATCCGGGGCCGCTTGCGGCCGCCAATCCAAAGTGAGACGACAGAGGGAGCAATCAGATCGGCGCAGCCGGCGATTGCGCGGGCTCGGGCAAGGGAGGGCGCGAGCGCCTTGGGCGCGCGGCGGACAGGGAGCCAACTGACGGCGGTTCTAGCCACGCTCGCTGAGCCGACGCGCTCCGTAGGACGTCCGTAAGGACGCCCTATGTGAACTCCCTCACACACAAAAGCGCGATCAGCGAGACTTGAGATAGGCGCGCCAGCCGCCGAAGCGCGACACGTCCTCCGCCGCCTTGACCGCCTCGGCTTCAACCAGAAATCCCTTCACCGATCCGCCGCCCTCGAGCCGGATCGTCCCGATCCCGAGCGGAGCGGGGATCCTGGCGACAAAGTCGCCGAAGCCGGCGCGGTCAAGCGTCCAGATCTCGGCCTTGATCGCAGAGCCCGCGCCCTCGGCGACCCGCAACAGTCCGGGTTTGGCCGGAGCGGAGCCAGGCAGCGCGAACAGACGGTAGTCAGGCGTCGTTTCGACTTCACGCGAAAACGACGCGCCGAGGTCGACGAGCTCGCGATTGAGCGGCAGCCCCGAGA
>JBAUXQ010000505.1:0-4152 GCA_049584355.1 Roseiarcus sp.
CAAGGAGGCATACCAGGTCAAGCTTGCCTCGAATAACGTAGACGGGTCGCCGCCCCCTATTCGCGATTTGATGTATCAGTTGAACTCAGCCACTGTCCTGAAGTCCCTTGAAACTCTTACCGGGGAAGGGCCGTTGATATCGGATCCCTTCTTCGATGGCGGCGGTCTTCATCAGATTGAACGCGGAGGGCATCTTTCGATCCACTCAGATTTCGCCAAACCCAGGCATCTCCCGATATTTCGGCGGTTGAACCTGATAATTTACCTGAACAAGGACTGGAAAGAGGATTTTGGCGGCTCGCTCGAACTCTGGAGCCGAGACGGCAAGGAAAAAGTCAAATCGGTCCTGCCGATTGCTAATCGCGCCGTCATATTCACAACCGACACAACGTCGTTTCACGGCCATCCTGAACCGGTGAACTGCCCGCCAAACATGTCCAGACGATCGTTGGCCCTGTATTACTATAGCGTGCAGCCTCCGGCGCGAGCCCACAACGGAACAACGACCCGATGGAGGCTCAATAGCGGGAACCAAGACGCTGACGCGAGGGTGAAGGTTGCATCGTTTCTGTGGCGCGTGTCGGGCAAGATCGGCAACATCGCTTCTCGGATGGAAACCAAGAATCAGGAAACCAAGAAACCTCTCCATTAGGGCGCTGTCCGCGGTGTACTTCAAATCTGCGTGATCGGCGGCGCCTTTTTCGGCTGCGCAGTAAAGGCTCTGCCGCACGAGTGGGCGCGCGGCGCGGTGGCGTGGGAGCCGCGCTGGGCCTGAGCCGCTTTCTCGCGATCGCACGGGACCGCGGCGAGAAAACGCGACGACAATCCTTTGCGGTAATCAGAAGGCCGTGCCATTGTGGGCTTGATCGTCGGATCCGGGGATTTGACGGGCGAGGAGGGCGCGGCGCCTCATATTTCGCAGTTCGATGCGATGTTCGCGGTCAGGCGGACATGGAGAGTGTTGGTGTTCCTTGGATTCGGGGGTGTAAACCATTGAAAAGTCTTGACCGGCGGAAGGAAAATTCTTGGATTTCGCTTCCTTTTCTTTGGATTTTCCTTCTTCTTTTCTTTGGATTTCCTTCCCTCGGCTTGGAAAACGCTTCCTCCGCTCCCGACAAGGTGCGGAGCGATTCCCCACCAGCGCGACGGGCTCTAGAGGCGCGAGAGAACGGGCAGCCTCGGCGCGATAGCGTAGTTGAGCTGGATCAAGATGATGAGCGCAAGCCCGAGCGGCACGCTGGCGAAGCCGACGAGCACGCCCAGCGCGTAGAGCGACTGGGCGACGATGACCCGCCTCCGAAAGGCGCCCGACAGCTCCGGGGGCGCGTCTTCCCGGATCAGCTTCGCCCGTTCGGCATAGGCCCAAGTGGCGTAGACGGCCAAGCCGAGCAGGAAGATGTTGAGCCAGTAAATGAGGAACGCGGTGTGATAGGTAAAGAAATCCGCCAGCAGGCGGGTGGTGAACGGCAAGACGGTGATGATGGCGAGAAACACCAGATGCAGCCAGGTCAGGTCGCGGTTCGAGCGCGCGAGCTGGCTCAGCTGTGTCTGCTGGGCGACCCAGAAGATGCCGAGCGTGAGCAGGCTCAGAAGCCAGGGCATGAGCCTGTGCGACGAGGCAAGCAGGGCGCTGAGCAATTCGGCCTCCGAGTGGATGTCGGCCGCGTCGGGGGTGCGGAAGTCGAGCACCAGCACCGTCGCCGCAAAGGCGAAGATGCCGTCGCTGAGCGCCTCGATCCGGCCGACGTCGCCGCCGGCGAAGGCATTGTAATGGGTCCTCATCGAGCGACCATCGCAATGGCCAGAGCGCAGCGTCAATCCCGCCGTGGTCCGCTCCGCTCGGCGAGCAGCCTCGCGATATGCGCGCGCAAGTCCGCGATTCCCTCGCCGGTCCTCGCCGACGTGAACATCACTTCCGGAAAGGCGGCGACGTGCTTGCTCAAGCCCTCGAGCGTTTCCGCAATCCGCGCGCCCCGGTCGGCCGCCTTCACTTCGTCGCCCTTGGTCAGCACGACCGCGTAGGAGACCGCGGCGGCGTCGAGAGCGCGCATCGTCTCATGATCGCGGTCCTTCAGCCCATGGCGGCCGTCGACGAGCACGAACACGCGCAGAAGCGAGGGGCGGCCGCGCAGATAGTCGCGCGCGAGCTCGCCCCAGGCGGCGGATTTCGCCTTGGCGACCGCCGCGTACCCATAGCCCGGCATGTCGATCAGCCGAACCCTGCCGTCGAGATCGAAGAAGATGAGCTCCTGCGTGCGGCCAGGCGTGCGCGAGGTGCGCGCGAGGCTAAGGCGGCCGGTGAGCGCGTTGATGAGCGAGGACTTGCCGACGTTCGAGCGCCCGGCGAAAGCGATCTCCGGCGCCCCGACCGGCGGGAGGCCGTCGGAACGCGCGGCGGCGAAGATGAATTCGCAAGTGGCTCCGAACAGCTTGCGCCCAGCCTCCGTCCAGTCCGGCGGCGCCGCCGTTTCGCTCATACGCCCGGCGTCTTCGGCTGCGGCCTGGCGAACAGCTTGAACAGATTGTCCCAAAGCTCGACCTTCACGCCCGCCTTGGTCATGATGTAATACTGCTGAATGACGGTCAGGGTGTTGTTCCACGTCCAGTAGATGACCAGGCCCGCCGGAAACGTGCCGAGCATGAAGGTGAAGATCACCGGCATCCAGGAGAACATTGTCTTCTGAACCGGATCGGCCGGCTCGGGGTTCATCTTCATCTGGAAGAACATCGACACGCCCATGATCAGCGGCCAGATTCCAAGATGGAGAAAATGGCCGACTGCCGGCAAGGCGGTCGGGTCCCATGGGACGAGCCCGAAGAGGGTGAAGACGTTGGTCGGATCCGGCGACGAGAGATCCCTGATCCAGCCGAAAAACGGCGCGTGCCGCATCTCGATGGTGATGAAGATGACCTTGTAGAGGGCGAAGAATACCGGGATCTGGATCACCATCGGCAGGCAGCCGGCGACCGGATTGACGCCCTCGCGCTTGAACAGCTCCATCTGCTCCTGCTGCTGCTTGGCGCGATCGTCCGGATAGAGTTCCTTCAGCGCCGCGATCTTCGGCTGGATCTTCTTCATCTTCGCCATCGACTGGTAGGACCGGTTGGCGAGCGGGAAGAAGGCGAGCTTGACGAGAACGGTGACGATCAGAATTGCGACGCCGAAATTGCCGACGACCTTGTAGATCGCATCCAGAAGCCGGAACATCGGGATGGTGATCATCCAGAACCAGCCCCAGTCGATCATCAGAGAGAACTTCTTGATGCCGAGGTTGGTCTCATAATTGTCGATCGTGCTGACCTCCTTCGCGCCAGCGAAGATACGGGTCTTCGTCTCGAACGAAGCTCCCGGCGCGACGGTTTGCTCCTTGCCCAGGAAATCGGCCTGATAGTCCACCGGCTGCACGGTTCCGTTGGCCGAAAACCGCGCCTCGATCGGGGCGGTCTGGTCGGGAATAACCGCGGAGCCCCAGTACTTGTCGGTGAAGCCGAGCCAGCCGCCGTCGCCCTTGAAGGAGCGCACCCTCCCGGGGTCCTTTTCGATCGCGGCGTAGGTGACTTCTTGAACCGGCAACGTGAGGGCCACCTGCGACGCGTCGCCGCCCGCGACAACGCCCACGAACCCCTCGTGCAGCACCGAATATCCAGCGACGTTCGGCCGGCCGTGCCGCAGAATGAGCCCAAAGGGTTGGACCGTCGCTGGCGCGGCGCCCGAATTGACGACCGAGTCGGCGATCGTGAACATGTATTTGTCATCGACCGAGATGACGCGCTTGAACGTAAGGCCCGCGCCGTTGTCCCAAGTCAGCGTCACCGGCTGCTCGACGGTCAGCGTCTGGCGGTCGGCGGTCCAAACGGTGTCGAGATTGGGGGTCTTGGCGGCGTCGGTGCTGACGAAACCGGTCTCGGCCCAATAGGCGTCCGGCGCGCCGGGCGGCGAGAAGAGGCGGATGTTCGGGCTCTTCGGGTCAATGGTCTCGCGATAGTCCTTGAGGATGATGTCGTCGAACTTGCCGCCCTTAAGGTCGATCGAGCCGCCGATGCTCGGCGTGTCAATCGTGACGCGCGGACTCGCCGCCAAAACCTCCGCGACCGTCCCCGCGACGCTAGGCGCTGGGCCGCCAGGCGGCGAAGCGGCCCCCGGGATCGAAG
>JBAUXQ010000506.1:0-3120 GCA_049584355.1 Roseiarcus sp.
TTCGCCAGCATGAAGATCGGCGCCGCTGCGGCGCTGGTCGGGGCGGTGGTCGCCGAAGTGACCAAGAGCGAGGACGGGGGCCTCGGCGCGCGGCTGCTCGCCGGTTCGTACTATGGACAGACGGTGCAGATCTGGGCGGCGCTGTTCGCGGCGGCGGCGCTGTCGGCGGCGCTGGTCGGCGGGATCGGCGTGGCCGGACGCGTCGCTGAGCGGCGCATGGCGTTCACGCCATGATGTCGCGACGCCTCGTCGACCTTCTGCCTCCCCTCGCCTTCGGCCTCGCGGTGCTGGCGATCTGGGAAACGGGGGTCAGGCTCCTGAATGTTCCGGCGATCATCCTGCCGCCGCCCTCGGCGATCGCGCTCCGGTTCGGGACCTCCATACCCACCCTTGCCGCCGATTTCCGTCAGACCATTCAGGGCGTCCTCGCCGGCTACGTTATCGGCTCGCTCGCGGGATTCGTGGTCGCGATCCTGATCGATCGGTCGGAATTCCTGCAGCGCGGCCTCATGCCGATCGGCAACCTGGTTTCGGCGCTGCCGATCGTCGGCATTGCGCCGATCATGGTGATGTGGTTCGGCTTCGACTGGCAATCGAAGGCGGCCGTGGTGGTGGTCATGACCTTCTTCCCAATGCTGGTGAACACGACCGCCGGGCTCGCCAGCGCCGGCGCGATCGAGCGGGATCTCATGAAGACCTATGGGGCCGATTATTGGCAGACCCTGTTCGCCCTTCGCCTGCCGGTGGCGATGCCTTTCATCTTCAACGCGCTCAAGATCAATACGACGCTGGCGATGATCGGCGCGATCGTCGCCGAATTCTTCGGCACGCCGATCGTCGGTATGGGCTTTCGCATCTCGACCGAAGTCGGCCGGCTCCAGATCGATATGGTGTGGGCGACGGTCGTCGTGGCCGCGATTACGGGTTCGCTGTTCTATGCGCTCGTCGCCGGCATTGAACGCCGCGTGACGTTCTGGCACGCCTCCTATCGCGCGAAGGAGGCTTGAGCTTCTGGCCGTGTTCTTGTCATACTGGGCGCGACCGGGAATTCTGGTTCAAATGGTGGGAGTAAAAAAATGAAGAAGGCTATCTTCGTGTTCGCCGGCTTGACGGCGATCCTGGCTGCGGGAGCGGCGCAGGCGGCGGACAAGGTCACGCTACAACTGAAATGGGTCACCCAGGCCCAATTCGCCGGCTATTACGTCGCCAAGGACAAGGGCTTCTACAAGCAGGAGGGGCTCGACGTCACGATCAAGCCCGGCGGCCCGGACATCGCACCTGAGCAGGTGCTGGCTGGCGGCGGGGCCGACGTCGTCGTCGATTGGCTGCCGGCCGCGCTGGCGGCGCGCGAGAAGGGCGCCCTGATGGTCAACATCGCCCAACCGTTCAAGCATTCTGGACTTGAGCTGACCTGCCGCGCCGACACCGGGATCAAGACTCCGCAGGACCTTAAAGGCCGCACGCTTGGCGTCTGGTTCTACGGCAACGAATATCCGTTCCTCAATTGGATGGGCAAGCTCGGGTTCAAGACCGACGGCTCGCCGGGCGGGGTCAAGGTGCTCAAGCAAGGCTTCAACGTCGATCCGCTGCTGCAGAAGCAGGCCGACTGCATCTCGACCATGACCTATAACGAATATTGGCAGGTCATCGACGCCGGCTACAAGCCCGAGCAACTCGTGGTGTTCAAATACGAGGATCAGGGCGTCGCGACGCTGGAGGACGGCCTCTACGTGATGGAGGACAAGCTCAAGGACCCGGCTTTCGTCGACAAGATGGCCCGCTTCGTCAAGGCGTCGATGGAAGGCTGGGCTTACGCGCGCGCCCATCCGGAGGAAGCGGTCAAGATCGTGCTCGACAATGACACGACCGGCGCCCAAACGGAGCATCATCAGACGCAGATGCTGGGCGAGATCAACAAGCTGACCGAAGGCTCCGACGGCCGGCTCGACAAGGCGGACTATGATCGCACCGTGAAGACGCTGCTGACCGGCGGCTCCGACCCGGTCATCTCCAAGGAGCCGACCGGCGCCTACACGACCGTCATCACCGACAAGGCTCTCGGGAAGTAAGGCGTTCATCCAAGGCCGAACGCCTCGTCCTTTGGGACGGGGCGTTTTGGCGGATTCTGGTCAAATCTCGACCGCCTCGGCGATAGCTTGCGCGGCCAGCCGTTCGCCCCGTATGTCCGCGTCGACGCTCTGCGCCGAAGCGCCCCGGACGAGTTCGTGGATGAAGCGCAGCTTCTCGACGACGGCGGGAGCGAGGACGAACGGGTAGAGATCGGGTCTGCCCATCGCCCGATTGACGCTGTTCATGGCGACGACGAACGGCGCCCAAGCGTCGATGATCTCATCGATCGAGCCTATAACGTAGGGGTCGAAGTCGAGCCTGGCCGAGTGAGCGCCGTCCTTGGCGATCGCCGGCTTGATCCTCAGACCGAAAGCGCTCGCCGTCTCGAGCGTGTCGATGATATGCAGGTAGTGGGCCCAGGTTTCGGCGAAATCTTCCCACGGGTGGGACGTCGCGTAAGCCGAAACGAAGCGCTCCCCCCAATCGGCCGGCGCGCCTTGCGAATAATGGCGCTCGAGAGCCGCGTCGTAGTCCTGCGAATCGTCTCCAAACACGGCGCGGCATTGCTCGAGCCGATCGCCGTCGCGAACCAGGATGTCCCAATAGTGATGGCCGACCTCGTGGCGGAAATGGCCGAGCAGGCTGCGGTACGGCTCGGCCAATTCCGCCCTGCGCTTCTCCATCTCGGCGCTATCGGCTTCGGCGAGCGCGATCGTCACCTCGCCGTCGTCGTGTCCGGTCATCACCTTTGGACCGGAAGGATGGGGTGGGTCGGCCAGGAATTCGAACGCCAGACCGTGGCGCGGGTCCTCGGCGCGAGTCTTTAGCGGCAGCTTCCAGCGAAGCAGGCTGTAGAACAGCCGGTGCTTGGCGAGTTCGATGTCCCGCCAGGCGGCGAGATGCGACGGCTGCGATATGTCCGGAATTGTGTCGTTGTGGCGGCACGCGACGCAGAGGCGATCCCGCCCCTCGGCGGGCGTCAGCCAGTTGCAGACGTCATAGTCCGCATTGGCGCAGAAACGCCTGAGGCCGCGGTCGCCCGCCAAGGGG
>JBAUXQ010000507.1:0-1943 GCA_049584355.1 Roseiarcus sp.
GGCGAGCGCCAGCATCGCGTCGAGCTTCGGCCCGATCCCGGGCACGCGGCTCAGCGCCGGCTTGAGGAGGCGTCCGACGGCGGCAAGCCTGAGCGCGAGGCGGAAGCCGCGTCGCGAGGCGATAAGCCTGACCAGCGCCGTGCGCATGAGGCGATCGGCGAGCGGGCGGCGATAGGTCTCCTCGATCTTGACCCGCGCATGATCGACCAGCCGGCGGTAGTCGACGCCCGAGGGGCAGGTGGTCATGCAGGAATTGCAGCTCAGGCAATGGTCGATCGGGGCGACATCCTCGGCCTCGATCGTGCGGCCGGTCTCGAGCAGGTCCTTGATGAGGTAGATGCGGCCGCGCGGGCTGTCGCGCTCGTCGCCGAGGGTGACATAGGTCGGGCAGGTCGCTGTGCAGAGGCCGCAATGCACGCACGAGCGCAGGATGCCTTCGAGTTCGCGAATGTGCGGATCGGCGAGCGCTTCGGGGGCGAATTGGGTCTGCACGGGCTCGCCTCAAACGCCGTCGTACATGCGGCCGAAATTCAACACGCCGTCCGGATCGAAGCTTTGCTTCAAGCCCCGGCTCAGCCTCAGGCCCAGGGCGGACGGCGGCTCGAACACCTCGACTGCGGCGCGCAGCGAATCCGGGGCGCGCATCAGCGTCGCGTGGCCTTTGGCCGACGCTGACGCGCGACGCACCACAGAGGCCGCGGTTTCGCTGGCCTGGGTCGCGACCCAGACGAGGCCGCCGCCCCAGTCAAAGAAATGGGCGAGCGCGGTTTCGTCGAGGCCGACGGCGAACGCCGCCGCCCGCGAGGGGGCGAGACTTACCCGCCAGACCGCGCGATCGCTGGGCTCGGCGATGAATTCGGCATCGCGGACCGAGCGCCAGAGCGCGGCGGATTCTTCTCCCGTCACCCTGTTGAGCTGGCCGAAGTCGCGGACGAGCGACGCAAGCCGGCCGGCGCGATCGTCGACCGAGTCGGCGAAGCCTTCGAGGCGCAGCAAGGTGCGCGAAAATGGCCGCCCCATGCCCGAGGCGAGCCAGGCCGCGCCGGTGACGCCGAACGGCGAGCCCAGCGCGCGGGTCATGGCTTCGACCGCCTTTGACTCGCCAAGGTCCGGCATGACCAGAGTGGTTTCGGCCTCCGGCTTGGGCGCAAGCTTGATTGTCGCTTCGGTCAGAACGCCGAGCGTGCCGTGGGCGCCGCAATTGAGCTTGGTTAGATCGAGGCCGGTGACGTTCTTCATCACCCGCCCGCCGCAGCGGATCGTTTGGGCCAGGCCGTTGACGAGCTTGAGGCCGAGGACGCCGTCGCGCACCGCTCCGACGCTCGGCCGGCGAGGGCCCGCGAGATTGGTCGCGACCATGCCGCCGAGCGTCGGCTCGGCGTCCGAGCCCCAGAGCGCTCGCGGGCGCATCGGCTCGAACGGCAGCATCTGGCCGTGCTCGGCGATCGCCGCTTCGATCGCCGCGACTGTCGTGCCGGCGCTCGCGGAGAGCGTCATTTCGGCCGGCGCATAGAAAATAATTCCCGACATTGCCGCGCTCGACAGCTGGCGCCTTTCCGCGCGTGGCCGCCCGAGGCCAGCCATCGCTCCGCCGCCGACGATGTCGAGCTTCGTCCCGCCGAGCCGCGCCGCTAGAACCGCTTCGACCACGTCGGCCTCGCGCTCGGGCCTGAGCGCTTCGGTCATGCGGCCCGCTCGCCGAGCGGAAACACCTTGGCCGGATTGAGCCGCCCTTCGGGATCGAACGCGGCGCGCACCCGCTTCTGCTGGGCGAGCTCGACGTCGTTGAACTGGCGCCCCATCAGCTCGCGCTTCTCGACGCCGACGCCGTGCTCGCCGGTGAGGCAGCCGCCGAGCTCGACGCACATTTCGAGAACGGCCGCGCCCGCTTCCTCGGCTTTGACCCGCTCCTCATCGTCGTTGATGTTGTAGAGGATCAGCGG
>JBAUXQ010000508.1:0-7090 GCA_049584355.1 Roseiarcus sp.
TAGTGGATGCGCTCACCATCGAGCTCGAGGAAGCGCCCGCGGGGGGGAACGGCGGTCCCGACCTGTCGGGCGGTATAGGCGGTGAACCCGACCAGGCCGCAAACGACAATCACCAGCAGCAGAAGGACGAGCGCAACCGCCGTCATGTGGCCCCCGCAAGGCGCTTGAGGGTCGCAAGATGGTTGACCGGCGCGAGCCGCTCGACGAGCGCGATCATCTTGGCGTCCCGGCCGACCAGCACGCGCTTCGCCCGCCATTCAATGCCCGCGACGATGATCTCGCCCGCCGTCTCGGGCGGAAGGGTGAGCGCTCGGTTGGCGACCGCCAGCTTGACGGCGATCGTGTCCGGATTTGTCGATTTCGGCCAGCGGGCGTTATGGGCGATCGCCGTTTCGACGCCGCCGGGATGAACCACCGTCACGCCGACATTCGACCCTTCGAGCTCGTTCATCAGCGCGTTGGAGAAACCGCGCACCGCGAATTTGCTCGCGGCGTAGGCGGTCTGGCCCTCCGGGGCAATGAGGCCAAACACGCTCGAAATGTTGACGATGCGCGCGTCATCGCTTGCCCTGAGGAGTGGCAGGAAGGCGCGCGTCATCCGAACGACGCCCCAGAAATTAATGCCGAACAGCCATTCGAAATCCTCCGCGGCGATCTCCTCGAACGCGCCGCCGAGCGCGACACCGGCGTTGTTGACCAGAAGATCGACGCCCGCATGCGCGCCAAGGATTTCCTTCGGGAACGCAGCGACCGCCTGCCGGTCGGAGACGTCGAGCCGATGCCGGCTCGCTTTTGCTCCGGCGCTCGCCGTCATGCGCTCGGTTTCGATGAGGCCCGCCTCATCGACGTCGGCGAGCGCCAGGTTGCAGCCGCGCTTTGCGAGCGAGACAGCGATCCCCCGTCCGATGCCGCTCGCCGCCCCGGTCACGATCGCGGTGCGGCTCTTGAGGTTCATCCGCTCGGGCAAAGTCCGGCCCTCACGCGGCCCGGCTCGCCTGGTCGAGCCGCTTGAACTCGAGCGCGCCGTCATCGATCGCGCCGAAGCGCAAGGCCAGGACGTCGAGGGCGTAGTTCTGGTTCATCCGCCAGGGCTTCTTCTTCCCCTGCTTCGGCAACAGGCTTTTCGCTCTCTGGATGTAGCCCGAGGTGAGGGGCAGCGTCGGCTCGTCCGCCATCGCCGCGTCGCCCCGGCGCGGGGTGCAGATCGCGTAGCCGCGGCGATCCATGTGGTCGAGGAGCCGGCAGAAGTAATCGTCGATCAAATCGGATTTGAGGGTCCAGGAGGCATTCGTATAGCCGAAAACCGACGCCAGATTCGGGACGTCGCTGAGCATCACGCTCTTGTAGATCGTCGTGCTCCCCACTTCGACCGGCTTGCCGTCGACCTCGATCTGAATCCCGCCCATCAGCCGCAGCTTGAGCCCGGTCGCGGTGACGATGATGTCGGCTTCGAGCTCCTCTCCCGAAGTCAGACGGAGGCCGGTCTCGGTAAAGGTTTCGATCTCGCCGGTGACGACCGACGCCTTGCCGGCGCGCAGCGCCGCGAACAGGTCGCCGTCGGGGACGAGGCACAGGCGCTGGTCCCAGGGCTCGTAGCGGGGGTTGAAGTGCCTGGCGGCGTCGATCCCCGGTCCAACCGCGGCCTGCGCGAGCTTGAGGATTCCCGCCCTCACCGCCGCCGGTTTGCGACGCGACAGGCGGAAAAGGTAGAGCTGCAAAGCGATGTTCTTCCAGCGCAGGATGGGGTGGGTGAGCCGAGCCGGTAGCCATCGTCCGAACCTTTTCGCCATCGCCTCTTCGGACGGACGGGCGACGATATAGGTCGGCGATCGCTGCAGCATGACGACGTGCGCCGCGGTTTCCGCCATCGCCGGAACGAGCGTCACCGCAGTCGCTCCGCTGCCGATGACGACCACTCGCTTGCCGGCGTAGCGCAAGTCTTCGGGCCATTTCTGCGGATGAACGATGCGACCGGCGAAACTTTCCATCCCGGGCCAGCCGGGCATATAGCCTTCCGCGTATTCGTAGTAGCCCGCGCACAGAAAGAGAAAGTTGCACGACAATCGCAGCGCGTCGCCGCCCTCAGCCGTCACGTCCAGCGTCCAGCGCGCGTCCTCCGATCGCCAGGACGCTCCGATGACCTTGTGGCCGAAGCGGATCCTTCGATCGACGCCGTATTCCCGCGCAGTTTCGGCGAGATAACGCAGAATTGACGGTCCGTCGGCGATCGCCCGCGCGTCGTTCCACGGGCGAAAGGCGTAGCCGAATGTCGACATGTCGGAATCCGAGCGGATGCCCGGATAGCGGAACAGGTCCCAGGTGCCCCCGATCGCGTCCCGCGCGTCGAGGATGGCGAAAGTCGTCTTCGGCCGCTTGCGAACCAGATGGCAGGCGGCGCCGATCCCCGAGAGACCCGCGCCGACGATAAGCACGTCGAAGTCCGCGCCGGCAGCCCCGGCTTTCGCCGGATTATCGCGAACGTGCATCGCCAAGGCGGCTTCGTTCATCCGTCTCCTCCGCTGACGGCGGCGACGCCCTGGGAGTGGGGTCTGGCCGCAACGTTTGTTCGGCAAAGACTGTAGGACACCCGGCTCGCGGCGGGCAATGCGGGAGATGTGTTGGGGTGAGGCCGGTCAGCGACGCCACGGCGGTCCTGGCAAGACGGCCATTCGTTGATCCGGCCTGCCGCGTCGATTATGGTCAAACGACATGCAAAGGACGGCTGTCGCCATGTCCCGGATCCGGAGAGCGCAGCAAGGCGCCGGGGCGCCAGTTTCAAACCGGACCAACGGCTTTTTCGAGGAAACGACCATGGCTCTCGCGAACATCCTCGTGCATCTCGATTCGAGGCCGCGCACCGCAGCTCGCTTGAGCTTAAGCCTGCGCATCGCCGAACGTTGCGGGGCGCGCCTGACCGGGATGTTCGCCGAGAGGGTCGAAGCCCATGTGGCCGGGACGGTCGCGACCTGGCCGAGCGAGCGCTATGTCGCCGCCCGGGACAAGGCGCAGGCGGCGTTCGCGGCGGCGAGCGCGCCGCTCAAGGACCGCGCCGCCTTCATCGACGTCAACCGCGGCAGCGACCACGAGATCGTTCGCCGCGCGACGGAGATCGCGCGTGCGTTCGATCTCGTCGTTCTCGGCCAGGCGCAGGATGACGTTCCCGTGCCGGCAAAATTGCCGGACGAGGTGATCGCCGAAAGCGGCCGACCGGTGCTGGTCGTGCCCTATGTCGGAAGCTATGCCGATGTCGGCGCCCGGCCGCTCTTCGCCTGGCACAGTGAGCGCGGCGCGGCGCGCGCCGCCTTCGACGCTCTGCCGCTGCTCACGGGCGGATGCGAAGCGGTCATCGTCGAAGTCGGCCACAAGGGCGATCGGCGCTACGAATTCTCCGACCTTCTGGTCGCCAACCTCGCCCGCCACAAAGTCGACGCGCGCTACCAGCACGTCGTCGTTGAGGATATTTCGGTCAGTGACGCGCTGCTCAGCTCGATTTCCGACCATTCGGCGGATCTGATGGTGATCGGCGCTTTCGACGCCGGCTGGCGCTTTCTGTTCGGCCACGGCTCCGGAACGCCGCAGATCCTCGCCCACATGACCGCGCCGGTGCTGTTCTCGCATTGACGGAACAGCGTCGCGATCAAGCGCTATGATATAGGGGTCAGGCCGCATGGCGTCCCGCCGGCGGCGTGCGTCTCTTCCCCCTCGACCTGTCAGGGATCGATCGGCCATGCAAAACCTCTCGCCCGAAGGGCTTCGCATTGCGGCCGGGGTCGCAAAGCGCCATGGGGTCAGCATCGAGGCGGTCGAGGCGCTGCTTGGCGCCCTCGCTCGGGGCAATGGTCGCCAGGCGCAATTCGACCATCCCGATCTCGGCGGGATGGGACAGTGGTCGCAAGGCGGCATGATCATGGTCGGCGACATGTTCAATTCGAGCCTGAAAGCTCGCGTCGATGCGCTCTGCAACGAGCTGGCCAGCCTCCTCGATCGCCAACCCGCGCTTGGCCCTGTCCCCGAACAGTTGCAGTCGCAAGTCCAGAGCGGCGGCGTCAGCCTGTTCGTGGCCGGGTCCGGTTCGGCAAACCCATGGTGGCCCGCGGAGCTCGGCAATCCGGCGTCCACCGGCGCCCAGAATGATCTGCGATACGCGTTTTTTCCGGGTCCGCGTCGTCTTGCGATTCGTGAGGGCGGCCGGGTCCGCGTTTACGACACCGGCGAGCATCGGCTCTCGGGCTTCTCGCAACAGCAGGGCGGCGATCAGTCGCTAACCTTCACGAGCCAAGATGGCCTCGTCCGCGTCGCCGACCTGCCCCTGGTCGATCCGCACAGCAACCGGCCGTTTTCCGCCTCCGCCGCGCCCTTGCCGCAAACGCCCGCTGCCGCCACGGCGGCGGGGCCGGTTATGACTCCGGCGGCGGGCGACATTCTCAGAACCATCGAAGGCCTGGCGGAGCTGCGCCGGAAAGACATCATCACAGAAGAAGAGTTTTCGGCGAAAAAGGTCGAGCTTCTGGCGCGCCTTTGACGCTCACCCGGCCTTGGCCGGTTTGGGATCGCGCCACGGCCCGTCGGCGCCGATGAGCGCTTCGGCGGCTTCGGGGCCCCAGGTTCCGGGCGCATAGTCAAGGGCCGGCGGCGGATTCGCGAGGATCGGCTGGACGATCCGCCACTGCGCGTCGATCGAGTCCTCGCGTCCGAACAATTCGTCGTTGCCGCGCATCGCGTCGCCGAGCAGGCGCTGATAGGGCGGGATCAGCGACCCTGCGCGTTCGGCCAGCATCAACTCGACACTCTCGCCGGTCATGCCTTCCCCCGGGTGTTTCACCCGCAAGCCAATTGCGACACCGACATCCGGGCTTATCCGCAGGCGCATATAGCTGGGCGGCGCGTCGGCCTCGTCGCCGAACGTCGCCCGTGGCGGCGGCTTATATTCGACGGTGACCTCGGCAGCCGTCAAAGGCAGGCATTTGCCGGCGCGGATGTAGATCGGGACGCCCGCCCATCGCCAGGAGTCGACCGATAATTTCACCGCGACATAGGTCTCGACCGTCGAGTCTGGCTTGACGCCCTTGACCTGCCGATAGCCGCGATACTGGCCCCGAACAATGCTGGCCGCGTCTAGGGGTTTGACGGCCTTTAGGAGCGCGGCCTTCTGGTCGCGCATCGATTCATGGTCTTCGCCAGTCGGCGGGTCCATCATCACGTTGGCGAGCACCTGAAGCATGTGGTTCTGAACCACATCGCGGAGCGCGCCCGTTGCGTCGTAGAAGCTGCCGCGATCGTCGACCCCAAACGCTTCCGCCATCGTGATCTGGATGCTGCGCACATAGTTGCGGTTCCACAGCGACTCGAACGGCGCGTTCGCGAACCGGGTGTACACGATGCTCTGAACCGGCTCTTTCCCGAGGTAATGATCGATGCGAAAGATCGCCTCTTCGGGAAAATGCTGGTGCAAGGTCCGATTGAGCGCCTGCGCCGATTCGCGGTCGTGGCCGAACGGTTTCTCGATGACCAGGCGCGCGTCGCGGTTGAGGCCGCTTGCGGCAAGCGCGTCGACGACGACGCCGAACAGGCTCGGTGGAATCGCGAGGTAGTGCAGCGGCCGCTTGGCGGGCCCGAGCGCCTGCCTGAGGGCAGCGAATGTCCCGGGATCGCCGTAGTCGCCGTCGACATAGCGCATGAGTTCGAGAAGACGCGCCAGTTTCGCGGGGTCAGCGCCTCCATGGCTCTCGATGCTCGCCTTGGCGCGCGCCTTTAAGTCATCGACCTTCCAACCGCTCTTGGCGACGCCGACAATCGGGACATTGACCCCTTCGTCGCCGACGAGACCCAGCAGGGCCGGGAAGATTTGCTTGAACGCCAGATCGCCGGAGGCGCCGAAGAACACCAGGGCGTCGGACTGCGCGGCCTCCATGCTCATCTCCCCTTCAAATTTGGCCCCACCCGCCCTTACTTGAGCGTCGAGAATGCGGGCCGCGTCAACCCCCCCCCGGGGCGAGGGGACCACCCGGAGGGCGGCGGAGGGGGCAAGGGAGCGTTCGGCCCGCCGTCCCCATCTTGCCCCGCCGCTCGGTCATCCCGTAATCCTTCGGGCCGCGATCCCGGCGAGTGAACCATCATTGGGAGGGGCGTCGATGCCCGACTTCGGGGCCTATCAGAACGAGATCTACCTTGCGGGCTTGAGCGGCCGCCTGCCGCAGTTCCCGATGCGCTTCGAAGAACTGGAGGCCAAAGCGCACTCGGCGATGGCGGAAAGCCTCGTCTCCTACGTCGCCGGCGGCTGCGGCGACGAGGCGACCCAGAGAGCCAATGTCGCCGCGTTCGACAAGTGGGGCCTCATGCCGCGGATGTTCGTCGGCGCCAAGCGGCGCGACCTGTCGATCGAGCTTTTCGGCATGAAGCTGCCGTCGCCCCTGTTCATGAGCCCGATCGGCGTCATCGGCCTTTGCGCCCAGGATGGCCACGGCGATCTCGCGACCGCGCGCGCCGCCGCGCTGACAGGCGTGCCGATGGTCGCCTCGACCCTTTCGGTCGATCCGCTCGAAGCCGTCGCCGCCGAGTTCAAGGCGACGGCCGGATTCTTCCAGCTCTATACCCCGACCGATCGCGAGCTCGCGGCGAGCCTGGTCACGCGGGCCGAGCAGGCCGGATTCAAGGCGATCGTCGTCACGCTCGACACCTGGGTGACCGGCTGGCGCCCGCGCGACCTCGCCACCGCCAACTTCCCCCAGCTCCGCGGCCATTGCCTCGCCAACTATTTCACCGACCCGCGCTTCGCCCAATTGCTGGGCGCGCCGCCGCAAAAGGACCCGCGCTTGGCGGTTACGACCTGGGCGGCGATCTTCGGCAATCCGCTGACCTGGGACGACCTGCCGTGGCTGCGCTCGCTAACCAAGCTGCCGCTGATCATGAAGGGCATCTGCGATCCTGACGACGCCCGGCGCGCCATCGACGGCGGCGTCGACGGAATCTACTGCTCCAATCACGGCGGCCGGCAGGCCAACGGCGGCATCCCGGCGCTCGACATGCTGCCCGCGGTGGTGAAGGCGGCCGGGACGACCCCGGTCCTGTTCGATTCGGGCGTCCGCTCCGG
>JBAUXQ010000509.1:0-5062 GCA_049584355.1 Roseiarcus sp.
GTCTGGCTGCACGGCGCCTGCGGCCGGTCGGTCGGCCCCGGCCTCATCGCCGAGGACTTGCCGGAGGCGCTGCCGGGGGTGCTGAGAGGCCTGATAGGCGATCACGATATGTGAATTGGCGGTGGGAAAGGGAAAACATTTCCCAGGCCGGGCGCCGACCGCAGCTGTGAGCGGGAACACAGATGGCGGGCCATCGCCCATATCGTGTAGTGCGCTCCGCATGCGCGTGTCGCGCCGGCGGAAACGTGGCAGGATGGCGACGTTCGACCATGCGGCGGCTGCGCCATGCCAATAAGCGTGTTCCTTTCGACCGTTTCCGACGAGTTCCTTGCTTACCGCAAACAGCTGAAAGGCGATCTCACGCGGCACAACGTCGCAGTGAAGGTCCAGGAGGATTTCCAGGATCTCGGCGGCGACACGCTCGATAAGCTCGATACGTACATCGCCAATTGCGACGCCGTGGTTCACCTCGTCGGCGACATGACCGGCTCCGCTCCGGCCGCCGCGGAAGAGCGGGCGCTCATCGGCCGCCATCCCGATCTTGCGGAGCGATTGCCGCCGCTCGGCGAAGCGCTCAAGAACGCCGTCCCGATCTCCTATACCCAATGGGAGGCGTGGCTCGCTCTTTATCACGGCAGACCGCTAATGATCGCAAGAGCGAGGAAGACCGCGCTGCGCGGTCCGAAATATCTGCGCGACCATGAGTCGCGCGCGGCGCAAGCGGCGCATCTCGCGCGGCTCGAGGCCTGCCGCCGATTTCCCGGCTACGAATTCGGAAGCCCGGACGGCTTGGCCAAGCATATCGCCTATTCGACGATTCTCGATCTGCTGGTGAAGGACTATGCCGCGCGCGAAGCGCGCGCGCGCCATCTCGCCGAGGGATTTATCAAGGAGTTGGCGCAACGGGTGGTCGGCGACAAGGAGCTCGATTTCGACGGCATGAAGCAGGCGGTGCGCAACGCGGTCGAGATTTATGAAAAGGAGATCGCGGGAAGGCCCGCCGACACGAATATGGACGACATCGTCAAGCGCGCTCTGGCGAGAGCCAGGGAGCAAGTCGACCAAGGCCGGTCGGGTTTGGCCCGCGCGACCCTGCGCAGGGCGGCCGAGACGATGCAGCGCGAGGAGCATGAGCGCCGCGAGCAATTTGTGGCGAGCTTGACCGCCCTCGGCCATCGGGAACGCGACATCGCTCTCGCGGCCTACGATGGCGACGCCGCCGCGGCGGCCATTGCGGCGCTGGCGCGCGCTGTTCACGGCGAGCGCCCGGCGAAGGCGGCGGACTTTCTCCGATCGGAAGCGCGGGCGCTCTACGAGCATGGAAGCGATCGCGGAAGCAACGTGCATCTCGTCGCCGCAATCGCGCTGCAACGCGAATTGCTGGGGCTCGCCGCGTCTGAAGAGGAACGCGGCGCGGAGAGCGCCGGTCTCGCCCTGGCGCTGCTGAAACTTGGCGCAAGGGAGAGCGGAAGGACGCGGCTTGAGGAAGCGCTGGCGATCTTACGCCTCGTCTTGAAGGAATTCACGCCCGAGACAGCCCCCTTCGATTGGTCCGCGGCACAAGCGAATCTTGGGGTTGCGCTCAAGACGCTCAGCGAGCGGGTAAGCGGATCGGGGTGGCTCGAGGAGGCGGTCGAGGCCCATCGCGCGGCGCTGAAGCAACAGATGCGCGAGCGCGATTGGCCCCTATGGGCGTCGACGCAAAACAATCTGGGCAACGCGCTCGCACAAATGGGCCAACGGCGTCTTGACACGGCGCCCCTGGAGAAGGCGATCGAGGCCTACCAAGCGGCGCTCGAAGTCTTTACCCGCGAGCGGCTTCCGCTCGACTGGGCGAGGACGCAGAATAATCTCGGCAGCGCCTTCTTGAGCCTCGGCGAGCGGCAACCGATGGCCGGCTGGTTTGAGAAGTCGATACAGGCCTACAGCGCGGCGCTGCAGGTTCTGTCGCGGAAGGAGGCGCCGCTCGACTGGGCTGCAGCGCAGAGCAATTTGGGCTTCGTACTTTTGAGGCTCTGCGAACGGGATATAGCGCTGGAACCGGGGGGACCGCGCGCGTCCGATTTTCGCGCAGGCGCGAGGACGGGTCCGTTCGTCCAAGGATCGCTCGCTCCGGCGATCTCAGAACGGCTCAGACAGGCGGTGTCCGCCTTTCAAGCATCTCTGGAGGAGCGGACGCGGGCGCGGGCGCCGCTCGATTGGGCCGGGACGCAGAACAATCTTGCGAATGCTCTCCTCAAACTTGGCGCCGGAGAGAACGGAACGGCCCGGATCGAGGAGGCGGTCGCGGCCTATGGCGCGGCGCTGCAGGAATACACGCGCGACCAGGCTCCGGCCTACTGGGCGATGAGTTTCGCCAATCAGGGAGTCGCCATGATGTTGATGGCCGACCGCACCAATGACGGAGCGATGGCCGAGACCGCCCTGAAGCAGATTCAGATCGCCCTGGACTCCCTGGGCGAGAGCCGCGATGTCCGATCGTCGATATATTTTCGAGCGCAACTGCCCAGGGCGCTGGCGATCCGCGACCGGCTGAAGGGGCGGTGAGGGCGGGCCGCCGCGCGTCCCCGCCCAACCCGAGAGGAGGCGCGGTCACTCCGGCGGGACGACGCCTTTCTTGAAGATGAAGTCGCCATAGAAGCGGCGTTCGCCGGTGACGAGGATGACGAAGGCGTTTCTTGCCCGCTCGTAGAAGTCGAAGCGCTCGATGCCTTGCAGCGGCACGTGCTTGCCGGCGGCTCGGTCGAGCACTTGCTGCACTTCGCGCTGCACCGGCGGGATGGCGTCGGGGTCGCCGACCACCTCCATCCGGCCAGCCGGATCGGGGACGAAAGTGTCGAGCGGCATCACCGAGAGGATCGCTTCGACCGCGCGGGCGGCGGAAACGCCGGCCATCAACAGCGGCTCGCCGGTGACCGTCGACATCGCGGTCGAGGCGGCGGGATAGTTGGTGTCGACGACGGCGATCTCGTCGCCGTGCCCCATCCGCCGCAAGGCGTAAAGCAGGTCCGCGTCGAGCAGCGGATCGATCCCCCAGAGCATGATTCGCCTCCCCTAGATGGCGCGTTTTATCCGCCTCAACTCCGTCATTACGAGCGTGAGCCAAACAAATCCAGGGATCGCAGGGCGTTGCCCTCGCCCCTGGATCGCCACGTCGCCAAAGCCCGTCGAGAGAGGGGCGTCTTTCGACGCCCTATCGCTCATCGCGATGACGATTCCCGCGCAGCTCCGGGCGACGATAGCGATATTTTTAGCCATTGGCGAATGCCGGACCGGCGCCGCACGTTCAATGCAGCTCATCGTCAGAGATTTCGGCGAGCTTCGCCAAATGCCGCAACAGGCCGATCTTCAGCGGCGATTCCCATGGATCGGAACCGACAGACGGACTGCGCTTCCAGGCATGCCATAAATGTGATGGCTGCCGCTTATCCGCAGCAGCCGCCAGCCGCGCAGTTCGAGAAGTCGGGCCAGGTCGCGCCCGACAACGATTTCATATAGCGATTTCCAGCACCCGCCCGTTTACGTCCGCCTTGGGCTCGGCCACATCGACCGACAAGCACCCTTCGATTGCTTCGCGCAGGTTTTGCAGGAGCTCATCCATGGTGTCGCCTTGGGTGGCGCAGCCAGGAATCGCAGGGACCTCGGCCCAATAGCCGCCTTCCTCCGCCTCATGCACTACGACTTTGATTTTCAAATTCGCAAATCCTCTGCTGGCCGGAGAAGGCGCCCGGCGACTTGGCGCGCACTTCGAAGCGCTGAAGATAATAGCAGGTTCTGCCGATTTGCATCTCCGACGGACTGGCGCCGAAGAGCGCGCGGGCGACGCGCGCCCAAACTCAATAGCCGCGCCGCCGATCCACGAGGTTCGTCAGCGGCTCGCCGCGTTCGTGAGCCTCGATCTGGCGGGCGACGAAGGCGGCGACCGCTTCGGGCGTCGAGACCGCGGCGTTGTGCGGGCTCACGTAAACGGCGGGGTGGGTCCAGAGGCGCGAATTCTTCGGCAACGGCTCGCGCTCGAACACGTCGAGCGACGCGCCCTTGAGGCGCCTCGAATCGAGCGCGGCGAGGATGTCGGCTTCGACCTGCAGGCCGCCGCGTCCTGCGTTGATGAGGATGGGGCCGCCGAGCCGGCCGCCGCGCCTGAGCTGACTCAGGAGCGAAGCGTCGATGAGGCCGCGCGTGGCGTCGGTCAGCGGCAGAAGCACGACCAACATGTCGGTCATCGCCAGCAGGCGCTTCAGGCCGGCGGGCCCTGAGAGGCAGGCGACTCCGGGCAGGGACTTTTCGCTCGCGCTCCAGCCGGCGACCTTGAAGCCGAGCGCGCCGAGCTTCAATGCGGCGTGTGTCCCCAAGACGCCGAGGCCGAGCACGCCGACCTGGACCTCGGCGGCCTTCGGCTGATCGTCGTCGTCGGCCCAGATGCGCTCGCGCTGCTGGCGCTCGTAGCGGCGCAACTGGCGCAGATGCGCGAGCGCGTGCATGACCACCCATTCGCTCATCCGCTCGGTGAGATCGGGATCGACCACGCGCACGATTGGGCGATCGGGCAGGGCGGGATCGGCGAAGAGATGATCGACGCCGGCGCCGAGCGAGAAGATCGCCTGGAGGTTGGGAAGGTCAGCGAGCGCGCCCGGCGGATGGCGCCAGGAGAGCGCGTAACGGACGGACGGGCGATCGAACGGCTCGCCGAGCGTCGCGATCTTGTGCTGAGGCACGAGCATCTCGAGCCGCCGGCGCCAAGGCGCCAGGTCCCAACCCGAAACGGCAAGAAGGATGTTCATAGGCAGGGCGGGGCCCCCCACCACCATGCTTCGCATGGTCCCCCTCCCCCGCTTCGCGGGTGAGGATAACGCGGCGCGCGCATCCTCCCCCATGAAATGGGGGAGGATGACCACGCCGTCAGGCGTGGTGGAGGGGGCGGCGACGCTCGGTGGCTCATGGCGTCCCGGCGATGCGCTCGATCACCGGGTCGTCGGGCGTGAGCGGCGCTGCGCCGAGGCGATAGGCGGCGCGAAGGCGGTTCGCCGCCGCTTCCGCCTCAGCGGCGTCGCGCGCATGGACG
>JBAUXQ010000510.1:0-1819 GCA_049584355.1 Roseiarcus sp.
ACCGTCGTGCCGTTCTGGGGCGCTCGCGTCGGCGACGCCGGCCTGATGGGCGTCGGCGGGAGCGCCGCGCTGACCCAGCTCCTCTTGATCGCAATCGCCTTCGCGGCGCTCGTCAACGCCCATCTGACCTCGGATTTCTCGGTCCTCAACGTCGCTGAGAATTCGCACAGCGCGGTGCCGGCGATCTACAAGATCTCCGGCGTGTGGGGCAACCACGAAGGCTCGATGCTGCTGTGGGTCCTCATTCTGGCGGTGTTCGGCGCGCTCGTCGCCGTGTTCGGCCGCGCGCTTCCGCGCGTCTTACGCGCCGACGCGCTCGCCGTTCAGGGCCTGATCAGCGTCGCTTTCCTCGCCTTCATTCTCCTGACCTCGAACCCGTTCGAGCGCCTCATGCCCGCGCCGTTCGAGGGACGCGACCTCAATCCCATTCTCCAGGACCCCGGCCTCGCGATCCATCCGCCGCTGCTCTATCTCGGCTATGTCGGCTTCTCGATCGTCTATTCATTCGCCGCGGCGGCGCTGATCGAGGGCCGAATCGATGCCGCCTGGGCGCGGTTCGTCAGGCCGTTCACCCTCGTCGCCTGGAGCTTTCTCACGCTGGGCATCGCCGCCGGCTCGTTCTGGGCCTATTACACGCTCGGCTGGGGCGGTTTCTGGTTCTGGGACCCGGTCGAGAACGCCTCCCTGATGCCGTGGCTCGCCGGGACGGCCTTCGTCCATTCGGTCGCGGTGATGGAGAAACGGGACGCGCTCAAGGTGTGGACGATCTTCCTCGCCATCCTCGCCTTCTCGTTTTCGCTGCTCGGCACGTTTCTCGTGCGCTCGGGGGTGCTGACCTCGGTGCACGCGTTCGCCAGCGATCCGCGCCGCGGCGTTTTCATCCTGGTGATTCTGGCGCTGTTCATTTTCGGCTCGTTCGCGCTCTTCGCCTGGCGCGCCCCGACGCTGAAGCAGGGCGGACTGTTCGCGCCGATCTCGCGCGAAGGCGCGCTCATCGTCAACAATCTCCTGCTGACGACCTCGTGCGCGACCGTGCTGTTCGGGACCCTCTACCCGCTGGCGCTCGAGCAATTGACCGGCGAGAAGATCACCGTAGGCGCGCCCTTCTTCAACCTGACCTGCGGCGCGCTGCTGTTGACCGCCTGCTTCGTCGCCCCCTTCGGGTTCTCGCTCGCCTGGAAGCGCGGCGACCTCTTGGCGGTCGCCGAGCGGCTGACGGTCGCTTTGATCGCCGGCGCGGTGAGCGCGGTCCTCGGCGCGGCGTGGCTCAGCGGCGGGTCGGTGTTCGCGCCCCTGGCGGCGGGCCTCGCGATCTTCGTCATTCTCGGCACGCTGATCGAGGTCGTCATGCGCGTGCGGCGGCCGGGCCTCGCGCCCGCCGTTGCATTGAAGCGCGCGCTCGGGCTGCCTTTGTCGTTCTACGGCGCCGCGCTCGCCCATGTCGGCCTCGGGGTCACGCTGCTCGGACTCGCAGGGCTCGGCTTCGGCGCCGAGACGATCGCGACCCTGCACAAGGGCGTCCCCGAACGCGTCGGGCCCTATTCGATCACTCTCGACTGGGTCGGCGAGCGGGTGGGCCCGAACTATAAGGAGGCGGCGACGTCGATGACCGTGCGCTCCGGCGCCGCCGTCGTCGCCGAGATCGCGCCGGCGCGCCGCCAATTCGCCGCCCGGCAAATGACGACGACCCAGGCCGGACTGGCGACGCTGAACTTCGGTCAGGTTTATGTCGCGATCGCCGACCCGACGCCCGATGGCGACGTGCCCGCCCGCCTCTACTGGAAGCCTTTGGTGACGCTGATCTGGCTCGGCGCCGCGG
>JBAUXQ010000511.1:0-4474 GCA_049584355.1 Roseiarcus sp.
TTGAAGCAGAAGATGTTTTCCTCAAGCCCGAGGTTCATCTCGCCCAGCGTCTTGCCAACGCCGGAAAAGATGATCCGCTCGCCAGCCACGCCCGCCGCCCGCGCCCGCCTCAATTCCCCCTCGCTGACGACGTCCATTCCGGCGCCGAGCCTCGCCAGCGTCGTCAGCACCGCCTGATTCGAATTGGCCTTCATTGCGTAGAAAAGAAGCGCGTTCTGGCCGGCGAACGCGTTGCGGAACGCGTCGAAATGCTGCTCGATCGCGGCATTCGAATAGCAATAGAACGGCGTTCCGACGGCTTCGGCGATCGTCGCCAACGCGACGTCCTCGGCGTGAAGAGCGCCGTTGCGATAGGAGAAGGGAGGCATGCGGTTGATGGGTTATTTCAGCAGGAAATCGAGGAAGAATGGCTGATTCGGGGCTTTGATCGGCGGGATCGACGGCTTGCTCAACGAGCCCAGGCCATTCGGGTTCGCCGGCTTCGGCGGCGCATTGGGGTCGGGCGGCGGCTCGAGCGGGCCATATCGGCCGCAAGCCGCAACGAGAAGCGCGAGCAGGGCTGCGAGCGCCAGCAGGCGCCCGCGCCTGGCGAAATGATACGAGAATAGAGCGGCCACGAACGACTCCGAATGGTCGCCGGCACTATACAGAAACGGCGGGCGGAGGCGAGGTTGTGGGTCCTTGCTCCTTGGCGGGCTTCAGGGCGGCATCCGATCGAAGATCTTGAAGCCCGGCGGGATGAGGGCCCAGGGCGGCCGGCCCTCGGCGAAGATGGCGATCGTTGGGTGGAAGGCTGACGGATCATCAAGCGAGCCGGCATATATCGTATACCAGTCGGTCTTGCCGATCTCGCCGCCGAACACCAGGCTCATGCAAACAGCGCAGCGATTTCGGACCGCCTCGCCGCCGTTGGCCGCTTTCGATCGGAACTGGCGGGCTTCGCCGCTGAAGCGAACGGCCGCGGCCTTGAAGCCCATGAACGCCACAAAGCCGGACCCCGAGGCCTTGCGGCAGTCGCCGCAGTAGCAATGGCCTGAGCCAAGCGGCTCGCCGACCGCTTCATAGCGCAGCGCCCCGCACAAGCAGCCGCCAGTGTAATGCTTGACCTCATCGTTCATTGGAAAGCGCCCGCTCACTCGGCGAAGATCCGCCGGAGCATAATCCTCCCCGCGGGCGAAACGAATCAAAGAATCGAAGCGCTACGCGGGGACGAACGGATGGTCGACCAGGATCTGGCCCTCGTCATCGACGATAAGAAACTCGAGCCCGCTCGCGAGGACGGCGTCGCTGCCGGCCAACAGCATTTCCCAACGGAACGTCACGACATCGCCTCTTCGTCGGGCGGTCGGGGCGGCGCGAAAACGAACGCCGTTCTTCTCTGACGATCCAAGGGTAAGCCTGCCGAGCGCGCCCAATCCGCGCCGTCCGCCGGCCCCTCCGGGGGTCTGGGCGTCCGGCGCCCACAGTGCGGCGACGGCCTCCAAGCGCTTCGTCGCGTCCGGTTCGTTCCACGCGGCGACATAGCGGTCCGCGAGCATCTGAGCATCGAGCATTGTTTGCTCCCATCCGGTTTCAAAGGCTGAGGGCCTGCGGGCCCCCTAGAGGGCAGTGTGCGAACCGAGACTCGGGCGTTATCCGCGCCAGCGCGGCTTGTTGATTTCCGCCCAACGTTCGGCCGGCGTGACGCCAATGTCGTGGAGCTCGGCTTCCGACATCCGCGCCAGCTGGCCCCGTTCCCGATTCCGTCGACTCCACAACCGCATTGCGTCTCGCCAGCGTTGGAACCCTGGCGACCATGCTCCGAGCACGATATGAGGCGCCGCGATTCGTAGCACTTCATTCCCCTGCAAAATTCCCCTGCAAAGTCCGCACAGCATTTGCGCTGGTCGAGGCCGAAATCCATGACCCGGCAGGTCAAAAAGCGACGGCGCGACAGTTCCGTACTTGACCTCGGAGGTCATGGCTTCACGAAACTTGCGGCGCTATGCTTGAGCGCATGACGGCCCATCAGCTTCCTTTCGGCGTGTTATTGCGGCGCTGGCGCGAGCGGCGCCGCATGACGCAGGCCGATCTCGCGTTCGCGGCGAAAAGCTCGACCCGGCACTTGTCCTGCCTCGAGACCGGCAAGGCGCAACCCAGCCGCGAGATGATCGCGCGTCTTGCAGAATATCTCGAGATTCCGCTTCGGGATCAGAACACGCTGCTCTTAGCGGCCGGATTCGCGCCGGCGTTTCAGGAACGATCGCTCCCGGCGCTGGACGCGGCGAAAACCGCAATCGAGGCGATCCTGAAGGCGCACAAGCCCTATCCGGCCATGGCGATCGACCGGCACTGGAATGTCGTAATGTCGAACTCGGCCCTGCCGCAACTTTACGAGGGCTGCTCGGCCGATCTTCTGCGCGCGCCCGTCAACGCCTTGCGCCTGACCCTGCACCCGGCAGGCATGGGGCCGAGGATCGTAAACTACGCCGCGTGGCGCGCCCATGTTCTGAGCGTGCTTCGCCAGCAGATCGACGCTCGCGGGGACTCGGTTCTGCAGGGCCTGTTCGCCGAGGTCTCGGCCTATCCGACGCCGCCCGATTCCGAATCGGCCGAGAGCTTCGGCCCCGCCGAGCGCCTGGCGACGCCGCTCAGAGTGGCCACCCGGCTTGGCGTTATGTCCTTCCTCGGCACGGTCACCGTTTTCGGCACGCCGAACGACGTGACGCTCTCCGAGCTGGCGCTGGAAATGCTCTTTCCGGCCGACGAAAAGACCGTCGAGATCGCCAAGACCATGGTCGAAGAGAGCCGCGCGCTCGGCTGAGGATGTCCTCAGCCGACGAACGTGGTCAAAAGGACTTGAAACGAAACCGGCCCGAACGATCTCGCGCGATGAGCGCGGTCGCTCGGGGTCGGCGCCAGTCGGGCGCCGGCCTCCCCCTTGCGCGGGGCCGCGCCATGGTCCACATAGGCGCCGGGAGGTTGGCGAAGGACGTACCGCTCGCCAACCGGGTCAGGTCCGGAAGGAAGCAGCCCTAACGAGACAGGGCGGGTCTTTGTCCAACCTCCCACTCATGCGCGCTTGCCGTCCGGCGCAAGCGAGGGCGTTGGCCCGAGTTGAGTTCGCTTCGCGCGCAAGGCGACCTTCGAGCGAAACTTGAAATGCTCCGACATCGACTCCTTATCGGCGAGAGAGGCGGCCATTGAGCGATTCGCTCTTCCCCATCGCCGATGCGCCCACCGCTCCGCTGGCCGTCCCCTATCGGGTGCTGGCGCGAAAATACCGGCCGATTCGCTTCGAGGACCTCGTCGGCCAGGAGCCGATGGTGCGCACGCTCGCCAATTCCTTCGCCGCGGGTCGCATCCATCAAGCCTATATCCTGACCGGCGTGCGCGGCGTCGGCAAGACGACGACTGCCCGCATTCTCGCCCGCGCGTTCAACTATTCCCTGCCCGGCAAGGTCGACCAGCCGAGCATCGACATGCCCGAACTCGGCGTCCACTGTCAGGCGATCATGGAGTCGCGCCATGTTGACGTCATCGAGATGGACGCGGCTTCCCATACCGGCATCGACGACGTGCGCGAGATCATTGAGAATGCGCGCTATCGCCCGGTTTCGGCGCGCACCAAGGTCTACATCATTGACGAAGTGCACATGCTCTCCAAGCAGGCCTTCAACGGCCTCTTGAAGACGCTCGAAGAGCCGCCTGAGCACGTCAAGTTTTTATTCGCGACGACCGAGATCGAGAAAGTTCCGATCACCGTGCGCTCGCGCTGCATCCGCTTCGATTTGCGGCGCATCGAGTCGGGGCCGATGATCGCCCACTTGCGCAACATCTGCGCCGCCGAAGGGGTCGCCGCCGAGCCGGAGGCGGCGGCGCTGATCGCCCGCGTCGCCGAAGGCTCGGTGCGCGACGCGCTGTCGCTGCTCGACCAGGGGATTGCGCATGGCGGCCACGCGGGCGTGACGGCCCAGGCGGTTCGCGACATGCTCGGCCTCTCGGGCCGGGGCGAGGTCATCGCGCTATTCGAGCGGGTGATGAAGGGAGAGATCGCCGAGGCGCTCGATCTCGCGCGCGCGCTCCATCAGGCCGGCGGCGACCCCGCCGACATCCTCATCGAGCTCGCCGAGTTCTGCCATTTCGTCACCCGGGCCAAGATCGCGCGCGCCACGGCGGACGATCCGGCGGTGAGCGAGATCGAGCGCGAGCGCGGCCGCGAATTTGCCGACAGGCTGACGCTCGGCGTGCTCACGCGCGCCTGGCAAATTCTGCTCAAGGGCGTGGAGGATGTGAGGGATTCGCCTCGCCCCCTTGCCTCCGCCGAGATGGCGCTGATCCGTCTCGCCTATGCCTCCGACCTGCCTGCGCCCGAAGAAGCGCTTCGCAAGCTGAGCCAGTCGACCGACGGTCCCCGGCATCCGCCGCCGCTCCCGCCCGCCGGCGGAGGTCCGCGCGCGTCGATGCGGCTCGCCGTCGCGGAGCCCGCTCCAGC
>JBAUXQ010000512.1:0-1744 GCA_049584355.1 Roseiarcus sp.
CGATGGCGAGCGGACCGAGCGTCGGGTGTTTGATGTGCTTCACGGCTTCGCCGTGGTGGCCGCGAACGTCGTTATCGCGCCACATCGCGCCGAACTCGGGACTGAGGCGGCAGAGCTCGTCGATGAGAGGCTCAACTTCGGCCGCGGCGCCGGCGCGAACCGCGTCCGCCCTGAACGCGCCGAGCACGAACCGGGCCACGCTTTCCCAGTCGTATTGCGCAGCGCGGGCGCGCGGGTCGAGGAAGAAGTAGCGCAGGATGTTGCGCTGCTCCGGCGGCGCCGATCCATAGTCCCCGAATATCACGGTCGCCGCCCGGTTCCACGCGACGACGTCCCAGATCGCGGTCCTGATCACGGCGGGGCTCGGGTCCAGCGCATCGAGAACGCGCTGCAGCCGCGGCGTCACGCCCCCGGCCGCGTGGTAGCGGGCCTCGGGGGGCCGGCCTAGGGCGACCAGGAAGACATGCTCGCGCTCGACATCGGTCAGCATGAGAGCGCGCGAGATCCGGTCGAGCACTTCGGCCGACGGCGCGCCGCCCCGCCCCTGCTCGAGCCATGTGTACCAGGTCGGGCTGATATTGGCGCGCTGCGCGACTTCCTCGCGGCGCAGTCCGGGCGTGCGTCGACGCCCGGCAGACAAGCCGAACGAGACCGGATCGAGCTTCGTGCGACGGTCCTTCAGATAGATCCCGAGCCGGTTCTCGGGCGTGACGCGCGCGTCCATCCTGTTAGCCATTATAATACGATAAGATCACTACTTTACTACAATAGCACAAAAGAGGAAGCGTGTCTCCAGCCAAAGCAGGAGACTTTGCTCATGCGTGTGTTCGTCACCGGCGCGACCGGCTGGGTCGGGTCCGCCGTCGTCGAGGACCTGATCGCCGCCGGACATCAAGTGCTCGGCCTTTGTCGTTCGGACGAGAAGGCTACGGTTCTCGCCGCTGCGGGCGCGAAAGTCCATCGAGGCTCACTTCAGGATCTGGAGACCCTCAAGAGCGGCGCCGCCCAGTCGGATGGGGTGATCCATCTCGCATTCAACCACGACTACTCGAAATTCGCCGAGAACGGCGCTGACGAGCGGCGCGCGATCGAGGCGATCGGCGCTGCGCTTGAGGGCTCCGACCGTCCGCTGATCGTGACCAACGGGATGGCCGCGCTCTCGCCCGGCCGGGTCGCGACCGAAGAGACCCCGCCCCCTCCGGACTCTGCCACTTTTCCCCGCAACCCCGAGGCCGCCGTCGCGAAGCTGGCGAAGCGACGCGTCCGCGCGACGACGGTGCGGCTTCCGGTGTCGGTCCATGGTCACGGCGAGCACGGGTTTGTTTCACGCCTGATCGCCAGGGCCCGCGAGAAGGGCGTCTCCCCTTATATCGGCGACGGGCTCAACCGCTGGCCGGCAGCGCATCGAACCGACGTGGCGCGCGTTTACAGGCTCGCCATCGAGCGCGGGGCGGAAGGGGGACCCTTCCATGCGGTCGCCGAGGAAGGCCTGCCGTTCAAGGAGATCGCGACGGTGATCGGGCGGCGGCTGAACGTCCCGGTCGTCTCGCAGTCGCCGGAAGAGGCGGCGCAGCATTTCGGCTTGTTCGCCCGCTTCGCGGCCGTCGACTGCCCGGCCGCCAGCGATCGCACCCGCTCGCTGCTCGGCTGGCGGCCTGCCGGCCCCGGGCTCGTCGCCGACATCGAGGCCTACTTCGCACACCAGACATTACCGGCTTGAACGAAAATCATCAGAGGACTTCAT
>JBAUXQ010000513.1:0-2841 GCA_049584355.1 Roseiarcus sp.
TGCCTGCGGCGCAGGCCGGCGCGTCCCCTCTCGTGACGGTGACGCCGCAGGGATCCGACTATCTCATCTCGGCCGACCTGAGCGCGCTGAACGATCTTCTCAAGGAGACGGGCGCGTCCTACGATCCGGCGACGATCGTCTACAAGGCGATCGAACAGGATGACGGGAATTGGCGGGTCATGATGGACTCGCTTCCCCGCATCGTTTTTCATTCCAAAGAGGCGAACGGCAGCCTCGAACTGACGAATTTCCGCTCGACGGCGCTGATCAGTCCCGCCATCGCCTGGCTTCTCAGCGGCGCCGCGACCTTGGACAAAGGGGCCCTTCAGATTCAGACGCCAAAGCTCGAGGAGGCGGTCGATTTCGGCCCCGTTCAGGAGAATGTCACAACCACGGTCATCGGCGACGGCTCGGTTTCGACCGTGGTGAAGGAGGACATTTCCGATATCGGCTTCAAAGCGACCGGGGTCGGGAGGAATGACGCTCCGGTCAATGTCAGCGGCCGGTCGGACAAGGCGCTGATCGATGTCGGCGTCGACGGGTTCAAAAGCCGCAGGGCGTTCGACCTTTGGGGCCTGTTGGCTTCCCACCCGGCGCGCGCCGATCTTGCCACCCACGAACCGGAGCTGAAGAGCATGCTCCGAGAACTCGCGGCTCCTGGCCTCAAGTTCGCCGAAGGAATCGAGGCGCAGAAAACCCTCGTCACCTCGTCGATCGGCGCGATTACGCTGGCCGACGCGAAATATCAGCTTGGGGCGGCGAATGCGGGGCCGCAGAGCGCGATCAGCTTGGGCGTTTCGGCCGAGGGCCTGAGTCTGCCGGTCGGGCTGCTCCCGGCCGGCGCGGGCGACCTGACGCCCTCGAAGATCGACGTGGCGGCGACGCTCAAGGGCGTCGATCTTGCCGCGGCGGCGAATGAGTGGATCTCCGACCTCAGCCTTCAAGGCGATGGACCCGTCATTTCCGATCGGGACGAGGACAAGGTCGAGGCGGCTCTTTTGAGCGCCGGTCCGGTCCGGATCGAATTCGCGCCCTCGCATGTCGTCGCGCCGGCGATCGACGCCGACTTTACCGGCGTCATTCGCTTTGACCACGGCAAGCCGGCGAGCGCCTCGATGACCGTCCACATGCGCGGGTTCGACAAGACGATGGCGGCGGTCAAGGCGCTGGGTCCTGACGTCGCGGCCAAGGCCATGCCCGCTCTTGCCCTGGCCAAGGGGCTGGGAAAGAGCGAAAGCGACGGCAGCCTCAGCTGGCTGGTCGAGCTGACTCCTGACCGGTCGATGATGGTCAACGGCATCCCGTTCGGCAAGGCGCCGGACTGAAAAGCCCATCCGGACAAGGAGTTAAGCGGCGACCAGAACAGCGAGCTTTGTTGCGCGAACAGGGGCTTTTCTTCGCTCGGGCAGGGAGCTTTTTTCGCGTTAACAGGGAAAGAATTCGCCCCTCTTCGCGCTCGCGTCGATGCGCGCCGAATTTACTGGCCTTCGCCCTAAAGCCGCGCCGCAAGCGCCGCGTAGACCGCGAGCGCAGCGCTGGCCAGGACGTTCCAGCCGGCCAGCGACAGTCCGGCAATCCGCAATTGGACCTCGTCGCAGCGCACGACCTTGACCGAATCGAGCGACTTCACCAGGTCGTTGACGTCGAGCGATCCGGTCAGGGCGCCAGTGCAGGCGGTCGGTCCCGCCCACCAGTGGTATTCGACCCCGGCGTGGTAGGCGGCGAGCGCGGCGCTGGCGACAAAGGCCGCCGCCAGCAACGCGAACCCGGCCCGCGCCAGTCCATGGGCCGAGCGGCTGGCGAAGGCGGCGGTCACGAAGGCGAGCGGCGCGGCGAGGTAGAAGGCGTAGCGCTGGGTCAGGCAGAGTTCGCAAGGCTGATAGCCGAGCCCCTGAAAGATCCAGACCGCGGCGAGGATGGCGAGCGCCGCCGCGGCGATGATGAGCGCCCTCGCCGCTTGCGAGGGCGGCAGGACGATCTCGGCGAGCGTCATTTAGAAGACCTTGATCGCAATCACGAAGCCGGCGACGACCAGCGCCGCGAATCCGCCGAGAACCGCGGCGAAATTGCGCTCCATCGCCGCGCGCAGCGGCTCGCCGAACCACTGGAGGGCGCCCGCGACCATGAAGAACCGCGCCCCGCGCGTCACCACCGACAAGGCGACGAACAGCGGAAAATTATAGCCGAGCAGGCCGCTCACAATCGTGACCAGCTTGTAGGGGATCGGCGTCAAACCCTTGACCAGGATCACCAGCCACCCCCATTGGGCGTAGGTCTGTTTCAGCGCCTCCACTTTCGCGCCGTAGCCGTAGAGGTTGACGAGCCACTGGCCGACCGTGTCGAAGAGCATGGCGCCGATGGCGTAGCCGAGCATCCCGCCGATGACCGAGGCGACCGTGGCGATGAGCGCATAGCGCCAGGCGCGTCCCGGTTTGGCGAGCGCCATCGGGGCGAGCAGGACGTCGGGCGGCATGGGAAAGAACGAGCTCTCGGCGAAGGCGACCGCGGCGAGGGCCGCTTCCGCACGCGGGCCCTCGGCAAGCGCTTTCAGTCGAGGGTAGAGCGAATCGAACATTGCAGGAGCCCGAGTTTTGCGGCGCAACATATAGGCGAGTGCGGTGACGGCGTCCATGAGACAAGTCGGTCGGGATTCCGTCGCCGGCCTCACGCCCTCGGGCCGGGGCAGTTCACGCTCGGCCTGCATTGACCCTGCGCCCGCGCGCGTTCTATATCCCGCCGGCCCCATTGGCGCGGGCCCCTATGGCGGAACTGGTAGACGCGTCCGACTCAAAATCGGATTCCGCAAGGAGTGCTGGTTCGATTCCGGCTAGGGGCACCACA
>JBAUXQ010000514.1:0-2145 GCA_049584355.1 Roseiarcus sp.
GATGTCGGCAAGATAAATGGTGGCCGAAAGAATCCTGGTCTTGTCCGAACCGGTTTCGGCAAGCAGACCGTCGATCTTGGCCAGGATCTCGGTCGTCTGCTCGCCCGCGCTCTTGCCTTTAGCCTGATCGGCGACCTGGCCGGAGAGATAGATCGTCGCGCCGTGAACGACTGCCTGCGACATGCGCGGGCCGGCTTGCAGTCTGGTGATGGTCATCGCCGATGCTCTCGAAACCGAGTCTCAAACCCGAACCATGCCGGGGACCGCGCCGATGAAGTTGCGCTTGCCGATCTCGACTCCGCCGGCGCGCAGGATGTCGTAAGCGGTCGTCAAATGAAAATAGAAGTTCGGCATGGCGAAATGCAGCAGGTAGTTGGCGCCGTCGACCTTAAGCTTGCTGGCGCCGGCGGGGATGACGATCTCGCGCGTCTCGCCGCCCTCCATCGCCTTGGGATCGATCGACTTCAGCATGTCGAGCGTGGCATGGATGCGCTCGCGCAGTTCGGCGATGGTCGTCTCCTTGTCTTCCTTGACCGGCGGCTGCTGGCCGGCGAGACGGAACGACGAGTTCTTGGCGTGATCACAGAAGCTCTGGATTTGCCGGGCGAGCGGAAACATGTCGGGGCTCAATTTGATGGCAAGATAGTTCGCGGGGTCGAACTTTCGCGCCTTGGCATGCTCTTCCGCCTTGTCGAGGACGCCCAGAAACGCGTTGAGCGAGCGCTCGTACACCGGCACGCTGCATTGGTAGAGCGAAAGTGACATCGGCTACAATTTCCTCCCGAAAATCGCCGCGTCCGGCCGCGGGAGGCCATGCATGCACGGAAAACATGACGATATCAACTTGGCGGGGCGGGCCGGTCAGGTCCCCGGCTCGGGCTCTCCGAGATAGGGCTCGACGACCGCGCGCGTCTCGCTGCTCGCCACCACCGGGACGATCTCGAACGTGACGCCGCAGCCGCGCCATTGCAGAATCCAGGCCTGGATGAGCCGGAGATCGTCGCAGCGCATGAGCTGGAAGCAGCGGGAGAGGTTGGGCTCGACCCAGCTGTCGAGATATTCGAGACCCTCCGGTAGCCCGCGGCCGCCGTCGCGCAGGCGCCGGTAGACCGGGACCATGTCGTCGTCGCGGAAACGCTCGATCACCATGAACAGCATTTCATCGCCTTCGCGCGGCCGCCGGTCAGGCCACGGGCAGGGGCGGCGGTTGACCTTCGATCCTCGGCAGATCGGGATCGAAGCACGCCCAAGCCGGCGCGGACTTGCCCCAGATTATCGCTGAGGGCGGGGCCAGGTTGGGATCGTCCAGCGCGCCGGCGCGCACGAAGATAACCTCCGGCCGCTGCTCGGCCTCGCTGAAGATCGGCGTGCCGCAATTGGAGCAGAAGCGCCGGTGCATGACCGAGCCGCTGTCAGCCCGGATCACATGGTCGGTCAACGGTCCGGACACTGTGACGCTCTCCTTGCGGAAGAGCGCGCTGACCGCGCCGGTTCCGGCGCCGAGATATTGGCAGACGCGGCACCAGCAATATCGGGCGCCGAGCGGCGCGTCGGCGTTGATTTCGAACCGAACCGCCCGGCACAGACACCCGCCCGCTATCGTCAAGAGAAAGCTCCCACAATCCCGCCGAAATGAACCATATGAGAAACCGGAAGCGCTCGCCAGCGGGTCGGGCGACGCGCCCCAACCTGAGCCTGGCTGCCCTTCGGCCCGAGGTTGAGGTTGCGTAAGCAGCCAAGCCGGATTAGAGATGACGCTTCTATCCCGGTTCACGATCGCCCGGCGGCGCCTGCTTTGGCCGCCCGCCGGCGGCATGCGAAGTCCATGGAAACCAAGAGCGCTGCGCATTGCGAAACCTGCACCGGCGTCCTTCTGCGGAAGCTCGCGTCCGCCGGGGTGCGGCCGACCCGGCAACGGCTCGATCTCGCGCGCGCGATCTTCGGCGCCGGGAACCGCCATTTCACGGCGGAAATGCTTTATCACGAGACCCGGTCGATCCGGTTCGCCCCGACGCTGGGCACGATCTACAACACCCTCAACGAGTTTGCGCGCTGCGGGCTTTTGCGCGAGATCGCGATCTACGACGCCAAGCTCTGGTACGACACCAAGACCGGGCCGCATTACCACTTCTATCGCGAGGACAC
>JBAUXQ010000515.1:0-3970 GCA_049584355.1 Roseiarcus sp.
ACGATAACGCAGCCGAGAAAAGCGAATCATTTCAATTAGTTCGATGGTGGGCGCACAAGGGCTCGAACCTTGGACCCGCTGATTAAGAGTCAGCTGCTCTACCAACTGAGCTATGCGCCCATCGCGATTGCCGGACAGTCCCGCTCGGCAAGGGCCGGCGTTTAGCAAAGGCGAGGGGGGCTGTCCAGATGATTGTCGCTTCGACAATCGCGCCGTTGCGCCTGCCGCCAGCCGGCCCGTCGCTCAGAATGGATAGGGGTTCGGCTTGTCCTTGATCGTCATCCACTGCCACTGGGTAAACTCCTCCCAGTTGGCGGGACCGCCGATTCGGGTTCCGTTGCCCGAGGCCCCGCTGCCCCCAAACGGAACATGGGGTTCGTCGGCGACGGTCTGGTCGTTGATGTGCAAAAGCCCGGTATGGAGGCGATTGCCGACCGAGATCGCGCGACCGACATCGGCCGAGAATACGCCGGCGGACAACCCGTATTCGCCGTGGTTGGCGAGAGCTACCGCCTCCTCCTCGGTGGCGAAGGCCGTGATCGCGGCGACCGGCCCGAACACCTCCTCGTCAAAGGCGCGCATTCCGGGTTTGACGCCGGTCAGCACCGTCGGCCGATAGAACGGTCCGTCGAATGTTCCGCCGGCCGCAAGCGTCGCCCCCGCCGCAACCGTGTCCTTCACGATGCCGTCGATCCGATCGACCTGCTGGCGGCTGATCACCGGTCCAAGAGCCACCTGTCCCAAAGGATCGCCGACCGGCAGGTGGTTTGCCTTCGCGACCAGTTTTTCGGTCAGCGAGGGCGCAATCTTGTCTTGCGCCAGCACGAGACCGGTGGTCATGCAGATTTGGCCCTGGTGGAACCAGGCGCCGAAAGCGATTGCAGAAGCCGCCGCGTCGAGATCCGCGTCCTCGAACACGATCACTGCGTTCTTGCCGCCCAATTCGAGCTGAACCTTCTTGAGATGCTTGCCTGCAAGTTCGCCGATGCGGCGCCCGACTTTGCTCGAACCGGTGAACGCGATCATCGCGATGTCGGGATCGCTGCAAAGCGCCTCGCCGGCTTCGGCGCCTCCCGGCAGAACCTGGAGGACGCCCTTCGGCAGGCCCGCTTCCTCGAAAATACGGGCTATTGCGAAGCCGCCGGTCAGCGGTGTCCGCGGATCGGGCTTGAGCACCACCGCGTTGCCGGTGGCGAGCGCTGGCCCTACCGCGCGGCACGACAAGATCAGCGGAAAGTTGAAGGGCGATATGATCCCGACGACGCCACGAGGCAGGCGGCGAGCGAGGCTGATCCGGCCCGGATCGGACGGCAGCACCAAGCCTTGGGGTTCGGTGCACATGGCGGCGGAACGATAGAGGATCTCCGTCACCATATGGATCTCGAAGCCGGCCTTGGCCGGAATGCCCCCGGTTTCTCGAGCAATCCACGGGATCAGCTCTTCCTGATTGTCCTCAAGCGTCCGCGCCGCCTTGCGTAAGATGGCGCCGCGCTTTTCGTAAGGGGTCGCCGCCCATCCCGGCTGGGCGGCTCGCGCTTCCGCGGCGGCGCGGCGCACGTCCTTTGCCCCCGCATTGCCGACGCGAGTGATCGTCGCTCCGGTCGCAGGTTCGACCACGTCGATTGACCCGCCCTCGGCTGCGCGCCATTCCGCGCCGAACAGGCGCCCGCGCCACGTGGACTCGATCATGAATTTCGGAACTGGCGCGTTCATTTCCATCCCTCTCGTCTTGCTTGCTTCAAATCTACGCTTCGGCTCACGAAGCCGCAATCACGACGGCGCTGCTAAAATCCGAGAACCGTCGCGTTGATCGAGGCTTCGAGGCCTCCGTCGACCGGCAGATTGGCGCCGTTGATCCAGCGCGCGCCGTCCGAGCACAGGAACAGGACCGCGGGCGCGATGTCCGGCGCCGAGCCGGCGCGGCCGACCCGCGCGATGTCGTCGTCGACCCGCGGATCGCCGAAGATCTGGCGAAATTCCTTCAGGATCGGGGTCGTCACCGGCCCGGGGCTCACGGCGTTGACGCGCAATCCGCGGTCCTTGAACAGCGGCTGATGCGCGGCCCGCATGGTCCACAGCAGCAGGAGCTCCTTCGACAGCGGATAGGCCTCCCCGTCGGGAACCTGATGGGCGGCGAGGAGCGGGCCGAGATCGGGGAATCCGGGCGCGGCCAAAAACGCCTTGGCGCGCTCGAGATTGGCGCGCCAGCCGTAGCCGGCGATCGAGGCGACATTGACGACGGCGCCCCCCTCGCGAAGCCTCGGCGCAAGCGCCTCAGTCAATTCTCTCAGGCCATAGAAGTTGATCGCCAGCGTTTTCGCCGCCCCGATCATGCCGGAGACGCCGGCGACATTGCACAGCGCGTCGAAGCGTCGCGGCAGGGTCTCAACGATCTCGGCGACACCCTGGGCCGAGCCGATGTCCGCCTTGATGAAGGCGTCCATGGGGCGTGCGGGCGGATTGACGTCGACGCCGATAATATCGGCTCCGAGCGCCAGCGCGAGTTCGCCGACCCGGGCGCCGATGCCGGAGGAGATTCCGGTGATGACGATCGTCTTTCCCAGAAGCATTCAGCTCGCTCCCTGACCCTCGTTCTTGGCTTCGCAGCCGCTGATCGCTCGAGCGGAGTCGATAGCGGCCTTGCCATTTACACACGTCTCTTGGCGGCGCGGCGCAACGTCGCGTTGATGCGGGTCTGCCAGCCGGGGCCTTTGCTGCGAAAATACGCCAGCACGTCGGGATCGAGTCGAAGCTTGATCGCCTGCTTCGGCGCAGCTGATGGCGGCCGGCCCCGGCGGATTAGCCGCTCGCCAATGCGGAACTCGGCGCGGGCTAGCATGTCGTCGGTGATTTCCGGCAGATCATCATCTGGTTTCATCGCCGAAGGCCTCGGGGAAGCGGCGGCGAAATCTGCGGACTTCCTCGGCATGGCAATACCTCATGGAGATTACGCGGGGTCCAGGCGATCAACACGACCCGGCCGGCGAGAAACCCGGCCGTCAGCCACCGCGCCTCGCCGTAGTTGAAACGGTCGTCGAGCCACGTGGCCGTTGGGCCCGCGAACACCTTGGCGGCGTCGAGCATATCGATGCCACCTTCTCAAGGGTCGCCGCACGCTTGTCCGCGTCGAAGCTGAACTTCACTAATTACACCCCCAATGGTGACGGAATGTCAATATTTCTGGGGGTACATCAATGGGGTGTCCCGGCGTCAGATCGTTCAACGCATCAGCTTCCACCCTGGCGGAGACGGTAGCCGATCGGCAAAAGCCTCAACGACGTGCGGTCCTCGACCCAGCCCCACAAGCCGCGCGGGAAAAGCAAGGCGAAAATGAGCGCCGTCGCGCCAAGCCCGACCAGATACCAGACGCCCATATCGCCGAACCAGGTCTCGATCGCGAAGAAGACGACCGCACCGAGAATAGCTCCCTCGAAGGTTCCGAGGCCGCCGACCAGCGCCATGAAGATCATGTAGGCGGTCCATAAGGGGCTGAAATAGGCCTTGGGCTGGAAGGTGAGCGCCGTCGCCACCCAAAGCGCTCCGGCGAGCGCCGCGCCGAAGGCGGCGAGCGTGAACACCAGCCGCTTCGCGCGGGCGACCCTGACGCCGATCGATTCCGCCGCCTCCTCGTTGTCGCGGATCGCCTGGATCGCCGCGCCGAGCGGACTGCGCAACAGCCAAAAGACGATCGCGAGCAGCCCGGTCATCGCGATGAGGGCGCACCAATAGGTGAGCGCCCGGCGGCTGCCGCTCGAATAGGCGTCGAGCTCGATCAGCGACGTGCCGGTTTCGCCGCGAACCAGCGTGTCGAGGTTGACGAGCAGATGGGCGAGCTCCGAGACAACCCACATGCCGATCGCGAACTCGCCGCCCTTGAGCCTCAGCATCAGAAGCGACAACGGCCAGGAGAGCGCGCCGACGATGAGCGCGCCGATGAACAGCGACGGATAGACGCTGACCCCGAGGTCCG
>JBAUXQ010000516.1:0-3601 GCA_049584355.1 Roseiarcus sp.
CTCCCTCAATGTCTCGCGAGCACCGCCAGCCGCGAGATCGAGCCCGTCGTCAAGGTCAATGCCGACACAACGATCGCCGACGGCCGCCACATCACGGCGACGTTCGGCTGCTGACGAGGATGTCGGCAAATGAGGTCGCAAAGCTCATTCGCCGGCGCTTGTACTCAGTAACCCGTCAGCGGCAGACGCGAACGCCGGCGCGCCAGAAGCAGCGTGCGCCATAGGCAGGCCGCACAACAGCCGCGCCACGATAGCCGTAGCCACGATGAACGCCGACTGCGCCATGCGGACCGACGCATCCCGCCCGGTGTGGACCGGCCGCGCATGCAGCGGCGTTGGCTTCCGACACCTGAAGCCCGAGCAAGCCGAGAACCAGCAGACCGGAAGCAATTGTCTTGATCATCATCATGTTTCCTTCGATTGTCCTCCACGGATCGGGCCGCAGCGACTGTTTGCCGCAATGGGTCATTCCTTGTGAAGCGGGGATGAACGAAATGGGGCGCAGTTCGCCGCAATGGTTCGCCCTTCATCGGGCCCTGTGTTTGGCGGCATGATCGCGGCGACCGCGCTCGGCGTGTTCGTGATCCCGCTTCTGTACATCGCGTTCCAGCGGCTGCGTTCATGGGGAACGCGCAACGCGCTGGAGCGGACGTAGCGGCGCGGGTATTGCTCGTCGTGACGCCAGCCGCTGAATTCGACAATCGCGAGGCCAAACCGCCCTTCTCACCCCGGGGCGCCAGCCGCACTGGCGGCGATTGACAATCCGGCGACGTTAGCGCCAGGTTCTGTCGCTGGTCCTGGTCGCTGCTGGCCCAAAGGCTGTTGGCTGATGGGGAGACCGATGCTCACCCGAATGGCCCTGCCGATCCTGGCGGCGCTCGCCCTTTGCTCGGGCGCGACCGCGCAATCCCCGATGAAAGTCTTTCGCATCGGACTCTTGCACGTTGGCGCGCCCGGCACTTGTATCCTCGCTCCGGGCTTCGCCGATGCTTACGCTCGCCGCGGCTACATCGAAGGCAAGAACGTCATCTTCGAGCGATTTGCTGCGGAGGGGCGGCTGGAGCGGCTTCCGGAAGCGGCGGATCGAATGATCTCCGACAAGGTCGATCTCTTGGTCGCTTGCGGGTATCCCGCCGCGCTCACCGCCATGCAACGCGCGCCCAGCATACCGGTTCTGGTAATGAACGCCGGCGACCCCGTCGAGACCGGAATGGTCGAGAGCCTCGCGCATCCGGGCGGTCACGTCACTGGCGTGTCTGAGGTGGCAAGCGACCTTTCCGCCAAACGTCTACAACTCCTCAAGGAGGCGGTCCCGAGCCTTCATACCGTGGCGCTCCTGTGGAATCAGAACGATCTCGCCATGCAGATGCGCTGCACAGCGACGCAGGCCGAAGCGAAGAAGCTCGGCATCGTCACCCAATTGCTCGGGGTACGCGCCCCCAACGATTTCGCCGACGCGTTCAGCGAAATGGACCGCCACCCGCCGGACGCGATCCTCCTGGTGGCCGATTCTCTCACCGTTATCAACCACAAGGCGGTGTTCGACTATGCCGCCGCACATCATCTTCCCGACATGGAGGAACTGGATGTCCTTGCCCACATTGGTGGCCTGATGGCCTACAGCGCCGATCAGAACGAGGTATTTGATCGCTTGGCCGCACTATCAGATCGGATATTGCACGGCGCCAAGCCAGCTGACCTGCCGCTCGAACTGCCGACTCGCTTTCACTTCTCGGTCAATCTCAAGACGGCCCGCAGCCTCGGTCTTACCGTACCCGAAACTATCCAGCTTCGGGCAGACGAAGTGATCGAATGAAGGGCGACGTTTCGCCCGCCGTGTTCGCGCGGCCGCATCGTTCCCTGTTCCAGAAATATTTCTTGGTTCTGTTCGTCGCGGTCGTCGTGCCGCTCATCATCAATGGGGCCAGCGATGCGTGGTTTGGCTACCGCGATCAACGCGCCAATTTGAGTTCGCGCTTGCGCGCTGAAGCGAATTCGGCAGCCGGGCAAATTCAGGCCTTCCTCGATGGCATTCGCGCCCAGATGGATTGGACGGTCCAGCTGCCTTGGACCGAGGGCCTCGACGAGCGCCATCAGTTCGACGCGCTGAGGCTCTTGCGACAAGCTCCGGCGATCACCGAGGTGACTCTGGTCGACGGCAAAGGGATTGAGCGGCTGCATGTTTCACGCACCGATCCCGACGTCGCGATGAGCGGGGTCGACCATTCCACGGATCCTGCGGTCATCGGGGCGCGCGCCGCACACGTCTGGTTTGGCCCGCTGACGCTGCATCGCGGCTCCGAGCCTTTCATGACTATCGCGGTCGCTGGCGCGAGACCCAGCGCTGGCGTCACCATCGCCGAGATCAATCTGAAGTTGATCTGGGATGTGATATCGGCGATCCATGTCGGTCAGAGCGGCGGGGCTTTCGTCTTGGATGGCGGCGGACGACTGGTCGCGCATCCCGATATCAGCCTGGTTCTTCGGGGCGCGGATAACGCAGCCATCTCCCCCTTGCGCGCGCTGCAAAAGGCGGCCGCCGCCCAAGGAAACGAAATCGTGAGTGGCTTCAACGCCAGGGGTCGCTCGGTCTTGGCCGCGGCGGCCCCAATCCCTGGCCCAGATTGGACCGCTTTCGTCGAACAACCGACCGCCGAGGCTTACGGCCCGATCCGGGCCGCGCTTTGGCGCACCGGCCTGTTGCTGATCGCTGGCGCCGCTTTCGCTTTCGCGCTCGCCTATCTGCTTGCGCTTCGTATGGCCGGGCCAATCCGCCAGTTGGAGGAGGGGGCCGCGCGCATCGGCGCTGGACGCTTTGATCACCAGATCGATCTGCGCACCGGCGACGAACTCGAGGGCCTGGCGTCGCGGTTTAACGCAATGGCTGGCGAACTGGCCGTTTCGCAAGAGCGAGCGGAACGCATCGGCCGCCTCAAGCGCTTTCTAGCGCCGCAGATCGCCGAGCTTGTCGAGAACGTGGGACAAGAAAACCTCCTCGAAAGCCATCGAACCGAGGTGAGCGTCGTCTTTTGCGACCTTCGCGGTTTTACTGCTTTCGCGAGTGAGGTCGGTCCGGAGGAGGTCATGGGCCTTCTCGGCGACTATTACGACGCCTTGGGTTCGATCATCATGCGCTACGAGGCGACGTTGACCTGTTTCATGGGCGACGGCCTGATGCTGCTCCTCAATGCGCCGTTGCCTTGTCCCGAGCCGGCGACGCGGGCTGTGCGCATGGGCCTCGACATGCAGAGCGCGGTGCAGGCTCTGATCCTGCGGTGGCGGGAGCGAGGCTTTGTCGTTGGCTTTGGCGTCGGCATCGCCACGGGCACGGCTACTGTGGGTCGCATCGGTTACGAGGGCAGGATCGACTATACGGCGATTGGCAGCGTCGTGAATCTCGCCTCGCGCATCTGCTCGGCCGCCACCGACGGCCAGGTGCTGATCGATCCGGAGACCGCGGCGGCTGCGGCCACGACGATCGGCGTGGAGGGCCTCGGAACCCACCAAATGAAGGGCTTCGCCCAATCGGTGCCGATATTTGCCGTGAAGTTTGCAACAGGACGACTGATGGCGTGATCGACACGCCTTGCGCCGCCCGCGG
>JBAUXQ010000517.1:0-3250 GCA_049584355.1 Roseiarcus sp.
GCCTCATCCTTGAGGCTGGTCACAAAGACGCTCGTGGTCGCCAAACCCTTGTCGCGGAGCGCCTGGGCCAGGGCTTCGATCGGCGCGAGGTCGTTGGCCAGATATATGGAGCGATAGAAGACGATAAGCGCGTGCGGCGCCCCCGGCTCGGCCTCGAAGCAGGCGCGCTCAAATCTGCCGAAGGCGTCGACCGGAGCGGGCGGCGGAGCGTTCGTGGCGGCGCCGATCTCGGCGGCGAAAAAGGCGAGGCACGCCGCCATGTTATAAGGCCCGCCTTCGTCGAAATAGCGCCAGATCCGCTGGACCGCATCGCTCCCGAGGGTGGAGGCCTCATCGAGGCGCGTATCCCGGCGCCGGTCTCCCGGCAGCAGCGCCAGCTTGATGTGGCTCCGGCGCGCCAGCGCCGCCAGTTCGTCGACGCCGTAGCGCCAATAATCCGCGCCGCCGAGCACGCGCGCGACCACGAGCCTGGCGCGCGCGCATACGCGCTCGAGGTAGAGGTCGATCGAGAACGGGTGACGGAGCGCCGCAAGCGAGGCGATCCTGAGTGTCGGCCTCGGCTCCGGGGCGGCCTCGTAGGCGCGCGCCAGCGCGTTGAGATCGCTGTCGGAAAACGAGAGAAACACCACGTCGGCCGGAGTCTGGCCGAGATCGACCGCTTCGACTGTCTCGTCGAGCGACCGGACCTCGATGCGGGGGACGTGCATCAGCGCTGCGCCACGAATCCTCCCCCGCGCAGCGGGGGAGGGGGACCGCGCGTCAGCGCGGTGGTGGGGGTTGTGCCCGAGCAACAAAGCTTAACGCCAATCGCCAAATGCCGTCTGCGACACCGTCGACTCCATCCATCACGTCCGCCGCCGAAAGGCGGACAAGCGTCAGACCCTGTTGCTGCAGCCATACGTCGCGACGGGCGTCCCGTCGAACGCGGTCCGCAACATCGTGACTCATGCCATTGATCTCGGCGGCCCGACGCGCCTTCGCGCAATAGAAATCGAGGACATACGGTCCGATTGGCTGTTGTCTTCGGAAAGTCGGCCCGCCGTCCGCGCGATGACGAATGCGTTTCCACAGCAAAGCTTCCGGAAACGAAACGTGGCGTCGGAGTTCGCGGGCCTTTGCTCTCGTCTTTGACGGCGCACGCATCGTCCTGATTTCGAGAGCGGGGCGGGCCCCCACCACCGCGCTCCGCGCGGTCCCCCTCCCCCGCCAAGCGGGGGAGGACAAGACAGGCGCGTTGCTCTGTCACGCCGGTCCGGACCACGACAGCCTCACCCCCCGAGCGCCGCGGCGACAGCGTCGCGCTCGACGCCCCGCTGGGCGATCACGACGAGACGGCTGTGGCGCGCTTCGTTGGCGCCCCAGGGGCGCTCGAAGTCGCGCCGGAAGCGCGGCCCGACCCCTTGGACTAGCATTCGCAGCGGCTTGCCGGCGACTTCGACGAAGCCCTTGATCCTCAGGATGTCATGCGCGCGCGTCGCCGCGATGAGCCGGTCGATGAAAGCGTCGGGATCGCGAACCGCCGGAACCGCGACCACGAAAGTGTCGAAATCGTCGTGATCGTGTTCGCCTTCGGCGTCGTGATGCGACGGGCGGGCGTTGAGATCGTCCTCGGCGGCGGCCCGGATGCCGAGCAGGACATCGGCGCCGATGACGCCCTCGCGCGCGGGCGCGATCTTGACCGCGCGCGGCAAGGCTGCGGCGATCTCCATGCGCAGCGAGTTCAGCCGGTCGGGGCCGACAAGATCGGCCTTGTTGAGCACCACCAGATCGGCGCTCATGAGCTGGTCCTCGTAGACCTCCTCGAGCGGATTGTCGTGGTCGAGCGACGGATCGTTCAAGCGCTGCTCGGCGACGCGGGCGGGATCGTCGGCGAACCGTCCCTCGGCGACAGCCGCCGCGTCGACGACCGCGACGACGCCGTCGATCGTGAGCCTGGTGCGCAGCTCCGGCCAGTCGAAGGCCTTGATGAGCGGCTTCGGCAGGGCGAGCCCGGAGGTCTCAACGACGATGTGATCGGGCTTCGGCTCGCGGGCGATCAGCGCTGTCAGCGCGGGGGCGAAATCGTCGGCGACCGTGCAGCAGATGCAGCCGTTGGCCAGTTCGATGATCGCCTCTTCCGGGCAGGCCGCGTCGGCGCAGCCCTTGACCAGATCGCCGTCGACGCCGACGTCGCCGAATTCATTGATGATGAGCGCCAGCCGCCGGCCGCCGGCGTTCGCCATGAGATGGCGGATCAGGGTCGTCTTGCCGGCGCCGAGAAAGCCGGTGACGATGGTGACGGGTGTCTTGGCGAGCATGCGGATCCTTTGAGCCTAAACCAGCGGCGTTGCGACGAGCGCGAGCGGCGGCGTACGCGAGACGACGCCCTTGCGGAACGGGAGCGGCCGCTCGCGCCACGGAACGATTCCGGCCGGCGCGGCGGCGTAGCGGCGCGCGGCGGTCACGATGTCCTCGACGTGCGCTTCGCGCGTGAGATCGCCAACGACGTAAGTCCATTTGCCCGCCGCGGCGAGCGCGACCGTGCATGGCCGCTTGCAGACGGACAGGCACTCGATTGGCCTCAGCGCGATATCGGGCTCGGGCGCGAGACGCTCGGCGAGCGCGGCGAACAGGTTCGCGCCCAGCGGCCCCTGATCTGATTTGCAGGTGACGCAGACGAGAAGGGTGGCGGTGGTAGTTGGGTCTTCGGCGGACATGTTTTTGTTCACGCCGAACCGTCATTGTGAGGGCTGGTCATCATCGCTCCTTGGCCGCCCCTCCGGCGGCGTCGCGGAATTCATCGGCGCGCGGCAGGTCTCCTGGCTCGCGGCGTATCGCCGACGCCGCCTTCCCGGACCTGAATCAAGTCCAGTGGCGAGAAACGCGTCGGCACGCCGCTTACAGTCGCGGGGGCGGCCACGGATCGGCTAAAGGCCTACCGTGTTCCCTTTTCACCCTCTTTCAAGATCGAGGGACCGTGCGCGGTCTATGTTCCAGCTTCGCGGGGGCATGTCAAATTAGTTACACGACCCCTGCCATCGCGTTAGTTACACGACCCCTGCCATCGCTGGGGAGTGCATTTCAGTTTCATACCATTGACATCGCGCAATCCGTGTGCAAGAACTTGGTTCGGAGAATCGAAAATGAGAGACAGGCGCTCGTGATGGCGACCGCGGTCAGCAAAATTCTTGATCATCTGAAAGACGGTGGCGGCCTCCAAGGCAAGGACATTGCGAATATCGTCGCGGTGTCTCCAGCCACCGTCTCGCGC
>JBAUXQ010000518.1:0-2057 GCA_049584355.1 Roseiarcus sp.
CGGGCGGTGAGCGCCGAGGCCGGGGCGCCGTGGCGCGACCGGCTGCTGCCGCTGCCCGCTTTCTTACGCGAAGGCGCGCGCCTCGAGGCGCGGCCGAGCGCGGGCGAGATCGCCGACGGGTTTCGCCTGACCGGCTTCTTCCTGGCCCGCGACCTGTTCGGGCCGAACAACGCGCCGCTGCCTGACTCGCGCGCGGCCTTCCTGTCGGCGGCGGCAAAGACGCCAGAGCTCTGACGAGACTTCAAGCTTTCGTGATCGAAGTCGCGGAACCGCGAAGTTCCCTGAGCGTTCGTTTCGCACCACCATGAAGGAGGAATCCCATGAACAGGTTCATTGCTCTAATCGCGGGCGCGGGCGCCCTCGTCGCAGTCGCCCCGGCTTTCGCCCAAGATACCGCCGTGGCCCCTGGCTACATCCAGGGCCCGCCAGCGTATGCCAGCCCCGGTTACGCCAACGGGCCGTTCGGCATTCTCGCGTTACCGTTCCAGATTGCCGCGGCGCCGTTCCAAATGTTCCAGCCGGCAAACGGCGCACTCGGCCCGACTTCCAGCGCTCTCGTTCCTGTGAACCCCGACTGTGGGGTGTGGCACGACTGGAACGGCAGGTACACCGCGATGTGCGGCCTGTAACTTCAAGAAAGGCCGACGGCTCTCGGGCCGCCGGCCTTGCTCTCGCCAGCGGGCCGCGGTGCGCGAGGGTTCGCGCTTAGCGTACGAGCCGCGTTCCTGTCGAGGCTATCCGACCTCGAATACGGACAGGGCGACGCGGTCGGGATGCCTCGCGCCGCTGGCGATGAAGAGCGGCCGTGTCAGCCATTGGTGGGACGGCGCTGCGGTCTCGAAGCGCGGCGTACTGCGGAAATACACCTCGGCGGGATCGACCGGCTCGCCGCGTGTCATGCGCGACATCACCGCCGGCGGGCCGAAGCGAACGCCAGAATTTTCGATGTACAGCATGCTCCCGTCGTCTAGCCGGGCGACGTAGCGAGCTTCGAGCCGGGTGAACCCATCCGGGCCGATGACCTGATAATCCGCGCCGGCGTTCAAAATAATCCCGTTCAGCCTCGCGCCCCGAATGACTCCGCCGGTAATCGGCACGACGCGCCGCAAGCCTTGCGCGGTTTCCCCGACCGCGATCGGCGCGCCGACCTCGACGAGAAAATCCGCAACATGGGTCAGGGTTGGGGTCATGAAATGATCCATGATCCCTTCTCGCCGCGCGCAGCTTGCCTGACCGCCGCGTCGATCAGATTCCTGCGTACCACTCGTAGCCGCGGTCCTCCCAGAAACCGCCGCGCCCGCGCGATATGCCCGAGAAGCCGTCGATCGCCTCCATGCGCATCACGTATTTGGCCATTTTGTAGCCGAGCTGACGCTCGACCCTGAGCCGCAGCGGCGCGCCGTGCTCGACTTTGAGCGGCGCGAAATTCATCTCGTACGCCAGAATGGTCTGGGGGTGAAAGGCGTCGATGAGGTCGATGGTCTCGTAATAACGGCCGGTGTTGTCGAGAGTCTGCTCGAGCGTATCGGCGCAGAAGAAGGCGATGTAGCGGGCCTGCGGCTTGAGGCCCGCGGCGGCGAGGAGAGCGGACAATTGAACGCCCTTCCATTGCCCGATGCAGCTCCAGCCCTCGACGCAGTCGTGCCGTGTGATCTGCGAGCGCGAGGGCAGGGCGCGGAGATCGGCGAGCGAGAGCTTCATCGGCCGTTCGACCAAGCCGTCGACCTCGAGTTTCCAGTCGGCGAAACCGTCCTGGCGCAGCGCGACATAGCTCGGATCGTCGGGATCAATCGAGCCGTTCGGCTTGAATGTGGGGGTGATCGCGCCGGGCGGGTATTCCTGCGCCAACGCCGTGCGCGGCGCGAGCAGGGCGCGCTGAACGGCTTTGGTGACAGCCTCGGCCTTGTCCAGAACCGAGAGCGCCGCCGGTGAGCCCGCGTCGCAGCCCGCGAGCGGCGCAGCCGCCGCCCCGACCCCTAGGCCGATCAGAAGCTTGCGGCGGCTGAGGCGTGGTCCAGCCGGCCTTATGAGGCCTTCGCCTGTCATCGCCGGGCCTC
>JBAUXQ010000519.1:0-3280 GCA_049584355.1 Roseiarcus sp.
GGAGGGATTCGAACCCTCGATAGAGCTTTACAACCCTATAACGGTTTAGCAAACCGCCGCCTTCAGCCTCTCGGCCACGTCTCCCGCGCTAAAAGGCGCGCCGCGACATATGCCCGACGCCTCCCGCTATTGCAAGCGCCCGCCGCTCGAGCTTGGCGCGCGCGGTCGAACGAGGCTTTGCGCGGCCATCCGACGACAGGTTCTAGCGCAGAACCCAGACGACCTCGAGCGCAGCGTCGCGCGGCCAAGCGTTCAGGAACGGCGCAAAGCTAAGCTCAAGCCAGGCAAGCCCGGGCGTCTCCTGGGCCCCGGGCCTACGCATTTCCGCGCCGCGGTCGAGGCTGTGACTCTTAGAAGGCGAAAACACGCCCGGCGACCGCGATGGATCCTTCCGTCCACTCGCCGCAGTATCGCGATCGTGGGTTCCGTGACCATAGTCGCCAGTCTTCGATGCGCCGCCTCTGCGCGTGAGCCGCCTTCGTCGCCCAAGCACAGCTTCAATCCGCCGCGCACGGTAGCGCCTCTTCCCGCGCTCGATCACGAACCCTACGCTTCCCCGGCCCGCACGCGCGCGCTTTCAATTCCAACGTGAAGCACGAAAGGGCTGATCAGGCGCGGCCGCACCTCGGGCGACCGCGCCTGATCAGCCGATACGTCGGAATGCCCAGGCCAATCAGGCCGGCGGCATATCTGACGGGGGAGGCATCGGCGTCGCTTTCTTCCGCTTTGCCGGCGCGCGCTTGGCGGCCGACTTTTTCGACGCGGACTTCTTCCCTGCGGACTTCTTGGCCACTGTCCTTCTCGCGGAGGTCTTCTTCGCGGAGGCCTTCTTGACCGCGCCTTTGCGCGTCGCCTTCTTCGCGACCACCTTGCGGGCGGATTTCTTTGCGGGCTTCTTGGCGGCGGACTTCTTCGCCGTCTTCTTGGTAGCAGCTTTCGGCATGTATCGCGTCCCTCTTGATCGCCTGCGATGAGCACGGATTTTCGCGTCACGCAGATGCAGGCGCGAAAGTACATTCGTTTTGATTCCACGCAAGAGTTTCACACGCGCGTGATGAGCGCGAAGCGCCGTGACTATCGAATTATCGCGCGCGCTCGGGCGCCTGATCGCTCATTGACGAGATCGCTCGCGCATGTGCGTGGCCGAGCCGCAACGCGAACGCCCGGACGCGCGACGCATGCGCGCAGCGGGGCGCGCACGCGCATGCAGACTCCCGCTCTGCCCATATTTCCTTGGCATCTCCGAGGATCAAGACGGCATGAGCGCGCGCAAGTCCTCGTAGTCGCCAGCTAGACTGAGCACGTCAGACAGTGCGAGGAGCAAGGCGTTTGGACGCAGCGGGCGTATCAAATCGAAACGGCGCACACGCTCATCGCAATCGAATTTTTCTTCATCGCCGACATCACATTTTTGTCGTTGAGACGTTGCAAACGCGGGCCCACTCGCTCGAAACGCGCCGCGAATCAAGTGATTCGGCGCAAGTGATTCGACTCGCAGTCAGACGCCGAGCCGCCTCTTCAGCGCCTCGCTCACCGCTTGCGGGTTGGCTTTGCCGCCGGTCGACTTCATCACTTGACCGACGAACCAGCCCAACATTCCGGGCTTGGTTCTGGCCTGTTCCGCTTTGTCGGGATTGGCCGCGATGACTGCGTCGACGGCGCTGTCGATCGCGCCGGCGTCGGTCACCTGGCGCAGACCGCGCGCCTCGACGAGCGCGCGCGGATCGGCGCCGCCATCCTCGGCAAACAGTCTCGCGAGCAGGTCCTTTGCGATCTTGCCGGAGATCACGCCCTCGCCGATGAGATCGACAACGCTCGCAAGCGCCGCCGGACTCAAGCCCGCGTCCGCAGGCGACACTCCCTGCGCGTTGGCCTGGGCCGCGACATCGCCCATCAGCCAGTTGGCGACCGCCTTGGGATCGCGCTTGCCGTGGCCGTGCCTTAGCGCGCTCTCGAAGAAATCCGCCGTTTCCCGCTCGGCGACGAGGATCGAGGCGTCGTAGGCCGAGAGGCCATAGTCCGCCATGAAGCGCGCACGCTTGGCGTCGGGCAGTTCCGGCAGACCCGCGGCGAGCGAGGCGACGAAGGCCTCGTCGAGTTCGAGCGGCAGCAAGTCCGGGTCGGGGAAGTACCGGTAGTCGTGCGCTTCCTCCTTCAAGCGCATCGAGCGCGTCTCGCCGCGCGCCGGATCGAACAGCCGCGTCTCCTGGTCGATCTTGCCGCCGTCCTCGATGACCGCGATCTGGCGGCGAGCCTCGACCTCGATCGCCTGGCCGATGAAGCGGATGGAGTTGACGTTCTTGATCTCGCACCGGGTGCCGAGCGCGTCTCCGGGGCGGCGCACGGAGACATTGACGTCGGCACGCAGATTGCCCTTCTCCATATCGCCGTCGCTCGAGCCGATGTAGCGCAGAATGGTGCGCAGCTTGCCGACATAGGCCTTCGCCTCCTCAGCCGAGCGCATGTCGGGCTTGGAGACGATCTCCATCAGACCGACGCCTGAGCGGTTGAGATCGACGAAACTCATCGTCGGCGACTGGTCGTGCAGGGACTTGCCGGCGTCCTGCTCGAGATGCAGCCGCTCGATCCCGACCCTGATGGAATGGTCGGGTGTGAGGTCGACATGGATTTCCCCCTCGCCGACGATCGGGCTCTTGTATTGGGATATCTGATAGCCCTGGGGCAGGTCGGGATAGAAATAGTTCTTGCGGTCGAAGGTCGAACGCAGATTGATCCTGGCCTTGAGCCCGAGGCCGGTGCGCACCGCCTGAGCCACGCATTCGCCGTTGATGACCGGCAGCATGCCCGGCATCGCCGCATCGACCAGCGAGACATGCGCGTTGGGCTCGCCGCCGAACGCCGTCGAAGCGCCGGAGAACAGCTTCGAGCGCGACGTCACCTGAGCGTGGACCTCGAGACCGACGATCACTTCCCAATCGCCCGTCGCGCCTTTGATGAGGTTTGTGCTTCTCCGCTTTGTCGCCATGCCGATGACCCTCATGTCATTCGAACTTCGTCAAAATGGGCGCCGGCGCCTCATTCCCACCACGGCTCCGGAAGCGCCGTTCGGCCGGCCGACTGCTCGATCGTTTCGCCGAGCGCAAACAGCGTCTCCTCGTCGAACGGACGGCCGATGAGCTGCAGCCCGAGCGGGAGGCCGTCGCTCGAAAGGCCCGCGGGCGCGACCAGTCCCGGCAGGCCAGCCATGTTGACGGTCACGGTGAAGACGTCGTTGAGATACATCTCGACCGGGTTCTCCGATCCTTTCTCGCCGATCCCG
>JBAUXQ010000520.1:0-4439 GCA_049584355.1 Roseiarcus sp.
CCCCCCAGGCTCCGCCTGCACCGACGGCGCAAGCGCCCGCCGCGCCGGCTTCGCCTCCGACGACCGGGCAGGCGGCCGCACCCCCGGCTTCGCCCACGACAACCGCACAGGCGCCTTCAACCCCGGCTCCCGCGGCAGTTGCAACGGCTGAACCAACCGCACCCGCGTCAGCCGCCACGCCGACCCGACTCGCGCTCAGCAATGACAATGGCGTTGAGCGTGCTTCAGGCGTCGTGCCCGACCAGGACGCGAAGGCCACGATCCTCGATGCGCTCAACGCGGTCTTCGGCGCGGACAAAGTGAAAAGCGACATCAGCGTCGATCAGAGCGCCGCCCCAGCGTCGTGGCTCGGCGCCTTCCGGACCGCCCTCAAAGCAATCAAGGGCGCAAACGTCGACGCAATCTTCGAAGGCGACAAGGTCAGCGTCGGCGGCGCCACTATGGACGACGCTGCGCGCGACGAGATCATCGCGGCGTTGAAGAGCGCGCTCGGCGCGGGCGTCGCCGTCGGCGCGCTGACGGACAAGACCGCGGCGGCGGTCGCCGTCGCCAACGACAGAGCGACGACCGAGCTCGCGTCACTCCAATCCGGCTTCGACGTCAAGGATCTCCTGTTCGCGCTCAATGACTCCATGGTCAATTTCGCCTCGGACAGCGCGGAAGTGCCGGAATCGATGACGCCATTCCTGAAGTCCGCAGCTGCGGACTTGAAGCAGCTCAAGGCCGGCCATGTGCTCGAGATTGCGGGTTACACCGACAGCACTGGCGATGCGGCGCTGAATCTGGCGTTGTCGCAGAAACGCGCCGAGGCGGTGCGGGAGGCGCTCATCAAGTACGGTGCGGACCCCGATATGCTGGTCGCCAAAGGCTACGGCGAGGCCGATCCCGTAGCCAGCAACGACACCGCCGAGGGGCGGCTGAAGAACCGCCGGATCGAATATCATGTCATGAAGGCGCCGACGTAGACCGCGAGCGACCGACGCGCTTACACGCCCGCCGCCCGCTTCGCCGCCAGGGCCGTATTGGCCATCAGCATGGCGATGGTCATGCGGCCGACGCCGCCGGGCACGGGAGTGATCGCGCCCGCGACCGCGGCGGCCTCCGCATAGGCCACGTCGCCAACGAGGCGCGTCTTGGGGTTACCGGACGCTTCCCGCCCATGGGCTGGCACGCGGTTGATGCCGACATCGATCACGATCGCCCCCGGCTTGACCCAGTCGCCGCGCACCATCTCCGGCTTGCCGACGGCGGCGACGAGAATATCGGCGCGGCGGGCGACCGAGGGCAGGTCGAGGGTGCGCGAATGAGCGACGGTCACCGTGCAGTGGCGCGCGAGCAGGAGCTGGGCCATCGGTTTGCCGACGATATTCGAGCGGCCGATGATCACCGCCTCCATCCCCGGAAGAGTCCAGCCGAGCCGCTCGCAGGCCCGGTCGATGAGGATCATCGCCCCGGCCGGCGTGCACGGGATGAGCGCGCGGCTGGTATCGCCGATCGACAAGAGGCCGACATTGATCGGATGAAAGCCGTCGACGTCCTTGGCGGGCGCGATCGCCTCCAGCACCCGCGACGAATCGATGTGGCTCGGCAGCGGCAATTGCACCAGGACGCCGTGCACGGCCGGATCACCGTTGAGCGCCTCGACCAGCGTGAGCAATTCGGCCTCGCTCGTCTCGGCTGGCAGAGTGTGCTGGATCGAATGAAAGCCGCACGCCTTGGCCGCCCTGCCCTTGCCGGCGATATAGGTCTGGCTCGCCGGATTGTCGCCGACCAGGACGACCGCGAGGCCGGGCGTCACGCCATGCGCGGAAAGCGCGCGCGCCTCCTCCGCGACCTTCGCCAGCACGCCCTCGGCGATCGTCGCGCCGTCGAGCACGAAAGCGGAAGCGTCAGTCGTGGATCGTCCTTGCGCAGACATCGGATGAAGCCTCACTCAGGCCGGAAGACGAAGCGCGCCTCGTGGCGCGCCCGCGTCCCCGGCTCGAGCGCGCGCATGCCGGGCTTGTCGATGAGTTCGCCCTCGAACCCCTCCGGATCGCTGTAGCCGGTCCAGGCCTCGAGGCAAAGGAACGGCGCGCCGGGCCTCGTCCATAGCGCAGCGTGAGGAAAGCTCGGAAACTCCATAGTGATCGACGCGCCGGAGGCGTCGACGAAGGCGAGCGACCGGCTCACGCAGTCGAGGAAGCAGAGCGCGTCACGGGCGAACAGGCCGGCGGTGAGCGGCAGGTCGCGGCCCTGGAGCGGAACCGGACGCATGGCCTTGCCGATGAGCCCGCCTGGGGCGAGGCGCGGAACTTCGGGCCGTTCCTCCTGATCGAAACGGACAAAAGCGCCGTCGCGGCCCGCCGCGCCGAGCGGCCAGCGGAAGCCCGGATGCAGCCCGCAGGCGTAAGGCGCTGGCGCGGCGCCGGGATTGGCGACTTCGATCGCGATTGCGAGCGCGTCGACAGTGAGCCGGTATTCGACCGCGAGCGCGAAGGCGAAGGGATAGACCGCCCGCGTGCGCGTATTGTCGCTGAGGGTGAGCCGCGCGAAGTCAGAACTCGAGGACTCGAGCGCGAACGTCTCGAACCGGGCGAAGCCATGCAAGCCGAGCGGGTGCGTCCTGCCATTGACCCGCTCCTCGCTGTTGCGGGTCCAGCCGACGACCGGATAGAGGATCGGGCTGATGTCGCTCCAGATCGCCGGGTCGCCGGGCCACATCAGGTCGCGCCCGGCGACCCGCCATTGTCTCGCCTCGGCGCCGAGGAGCGCGATCGTTGCTCGCGCGTCGCCGTGGGTCAGCGTGATCTCGGTCATGCGGCGACGCCCTCGAAGGCCGCCGCGGCGATCAGGGCGTCCTTGACCCCGGGCGCGCTGGCGATAAGCGCGTTGCCCTTGGCGAGGCCGTCGCCCTTGAGAAAATCGCTGACGTAGCCGCCGGCCTCACTCACCAGCAGGATCCCGGCGAGACAGTCCCAGGCGTTGATGTGATGCTCGACAAAGCCGTCGGACCGTCCGGCGGCGACATAGGCGATCGCGAGCGCCCCGGAGCCGGTGCGCGAGGGCGAGGCTCCGGTCGACGCGACCCGGCGCAGGAGGTCGACATATTGAGCGAAGCCCGCACGCGAGTTCCAGCCGACCTCGACCGAGCATTTCGCGAGCGAACTGGCGCGCGACGCGCTGATCGGCGCGCCGTTGAGCCGCGCTCCGCCGCCACGCCGGGCGGCGAACAACTCGTCGAGCATCGGATTATAGATGACCCCGACCTCGACCCTGCCGTCGGCGACGCAGGCGATCGAGACGCAGAAATGCGGCACGCCGCGGGCGAAATTCGCGGTGCCGTCGATCGGATCGACCACCCACACCGCCCCGCCCGCGCCGGCGGGGCGCGCTTGGCTCTCCTCGCCGATGAACCCGTCGGCGGGAAAGACCCGGAGGAGGCGCTCGGCGATGAACGCCTCGGTCTCGCCGTCGACCTCGGTCAGATAGTCCTGCGGTCCCTTGAACTTGACGGCGAACGAACGGTCGAGAAACCGGCGCCGCGCCATTGCGCCCGCCTCGCGCGCGATCGCCTGCGCCGCGAGCAGTCGCATGTCCATGAGCGCCGACGCCGCTTCAGTCATTCGAATGGCCTTCAGAAATGGCTATAGGCGCCGCGGGCGAAGACAACTGCATTGCCGTCGCGGTCGATGAAGCTCGGCGCCCGGCGACCCTCGACCGCGTCGCCGATGAACGTCAATGGCGCGCCCGCCGCCGCGGCCTCAGCCTCCAACGCCGGCGCGGAAGCGGGGGTCGCGGAGGCGAGAAGCTCATAGTCGTCGCCGCCGGTCGCCGCAACCTCGAACAGGCCCGGATCGGCGGCAATCGCCGCCCGCGCGGCCTGGGACAGCGGCAGGCGAAAGATCGACACCCGGGCGCCGACCCCCGATGCGTCGAGCATCTTGGTCAGATCGCCGACGAAGCCGTCCGAGACGTCCATGCCGCCGTTCGCGTGGGCGGCCATCGCGCCGATCAGCTTGATGCGCGGCTCGGGCGTCAGATACCGTTCGATGAGGAACGCTTTGTCGACTTGCGAAATGTCGGGCCCACGCCCCTGGCGGATCCTGAGCCCGATCGCCGCGTCGCCGATCGTGCCGCTGACATAGAGGCGATCGCCGGGCTTCACGCCGGTGCGCCGCGCCATCCGCCCTTCCGGAACCGAGCCGATCGCGGTCACGCTCAGCGTCAGCGGCCCTGGCGTCGCCACCGTGTCGCCGCCGATCAGCGGGCAGTCATAAGTCGCAGCGTCGGCGCCGAGACCGTTGGCGAAGGCTGCAAGCCAATCCTCGCCCCAGTCGCCCGGAAGCGCCAGCGTCAGCAGAAATCCTTGCGGCCGCGCTCCCTTGGCCGCAAGATCCGAAAGGTTGACGCGCAGCGCCTTGCGCGCGATCGCGCCCGGCGGGTCGTCAGCGAAGAAA
>JBAUXQ010000521.1:0-3482 GCA_049584355.1 Roseiarcus sp.
GCGAACGCTCGTAGAGGCCGTAGAGCGAATTGACCAGGCAATCGCCGAACGCATAGGCGTAGACGTAGAACGGCGAATGAATGAAGTGGCCGATATAGGCCCAGTAGGTCTCGTAGCCGGTCTTGAGCGCGATCGCCGGGCCGAGGCTTTCGGCCTGCACGCTCATCCATAATTCGCCGATCCGCTCGGCCGTCAGTTCGCCGCTGCGGCGCTCAACGTGGATGAGCCGCTCGAACTTATAGAACGCGATCTGGCGGACCACGGTGTTGAGCATGTCCTCGACCTTGGCCGCGAGCATCGACTTGCGCTCAGTCGGATCTGTGATCTCAGCGAGCATCGAGCGGAAGGTCAGCATCTCGCCGAACACCGAAGCGGTTTCGGCGAGCGTCAGCGGCGTCGGCGCCATGAGCGCGCCGTTGACGTTGGCCAGCACCTGGTGGACGCCGTGGCCGAGCTCGTGGGCGAGCGTCGTCACATCGCGCGTCTTGCCGAGATAGTTGACCAGAATATAGGGGTGCGCCGACGGCGTGGTCGGATGAGAGAAGGCGCCGGGGGCCTTGCCTGCCCTCACCGGCGCGTCGATCCAGCGTTCGTCGAAGAAGCGCCGCGCGATGTCGGCCATCCGGGGCGAAAATGCGCGATAGGCGCCGAGCACGGTGTCGCGCGCGGTCTCCCATCGGTAGACGCGCCGCGGGGCGTTGGGCAAGGGCGCGTTGCGGTCCCAATGATCGAGACGCTCCTTGCCAAACCAGCGGGCTTTCAGCGCATAGTAGCGATGCGAGAGGCGCGGATAGGCCTCCGTCACCGCCTCGACCAGCGCCTCGACCACCTCGCGCTCGACGCGATTGGCGAGGTGGCGCGAATCCGCCACGTCGGCGAATTTGCGCCAGCGATCGGAGATCTCCTTGTCCTTGGCGAGCGTGCTGGTGATGAGGGCGAACAGGCGCAGGTTCGCGCCGAGCGTCGCCGCAAGCGCGTTCGCCGCCGCCTCGCGTTTCGCCGGGTCCGGGTCTTGCAGCTTGCCGAGCAACGGCTCGAGCGTCAGGCTCTCGCCCTCGAAGTCGAACCTCAGCGCCGCCGTCGTGTCGTCGAACAGCCGGTTCCATGCCGCTCCGCCGCTGACCGATTTCTCCAGGAACAGCCGCTCGAGATCGTCGGGAAGCTGGTGCGGCTTCTCCTTGCGGATGTCCTCGAGCCACGGACGGTAATGCCCGAGCGCGGGCGCTCGCATCGCCGCCTCGAGCTTGGCGTCGTCGATGCGGTTGAGCTCGAGTTCGAAGAACAGAAGATCGCCGGCGAGCGCGGTCACCCGTTCGTGCGCGTCGCCGTAGAACTTCGCCCGGCCGGAGTCGCTGGTGTCGGAAGCATAGAGCAGCGACGCGTAAGCCATGATGCGCCCGGTGAGGTCCTGCATCGACTCGTAGGCCTTGACCGCCGCGGCCAGCGTCTCGCCCGCGTCGGGCCGGTCGGCAAATTCGGACAGCTTGCCGCGCCAGGTCTCGGCGAACAGCTTCGCTTCCCGCTCGGCGCGCTCGAGATCGGCGGCGAAGCGCGGCGAATCCATGCTCTCGTACAAATCCTCGAGCCGCCACTCCGGCAACTGGCCGAGCTCCGTCGAGGCGGGCGACGGCGCCAGGGCGGCGTCGAGGGAATGGAACGGCAAGCTCATCGACCAGGCCCCTTTAAGCAATTGCGAACGTTTCTGCGGTTGCTACGCACCGACAAAGCGGCGCTTTTGGGGAGACGGCGGGTCGGAACGATACGGCATTAACACCGCATTTACCGTGATGTCACAGGGTGGCGCAATGCGCGGCCTCCAAGGTCGCCTTCGGAACGACAATGACCGCTCTCATACTCGTTGTTGATGACGATCCCATCCAGCGCCGCCTGCTCGAGGCGATGGCCAGACGATTCGGGTATAACGTCGAAACCGCGGAGTCGGGCGAAGGCGCGCTGGCGCGTCTCGAGGCCAGCGACCGTCCGTCGATCAATCTCGTCATCCTCGACCTCGTCATGCCCGATCTCGACGGAATGGGTGTGCTGGCGCGGATGCGCCAGCGCGATATCGCGGTTCCAGCGATCGCGCAAACGGCGCACGGCTCGATCGAGGTCGTCATCTCCGCCATGCGCGCCGGCGCGACCGATTTTGTCGTCAAGCCGGTCGGCGCCGAGCGTCTTCAGGTCTCGATCCGCAATGCGCTGCGCGTCGATGCGCTGGAGGACGAATTGCGCCGGGCGACGCGACGCAACGCCGGCGAACTGAGCTTTCGCGACATTGTCACCCGCGCGGAGTCGATGGCGCGCACCGTCCGGCTCGCCGAGCGGGCCGCCAAGTCGAACATTCCGGTGTTGATCGAAGGCGAATCCGGGGTCGGCAAGGAACTGATGGCGCGCGCGATTCAGGGCGGCTCCGAACGGCGCGGCAAGCCATTCGTCATCGTCAATTGCGGCGCGCTGCCGGAGACATTGGTCGAATCGATCCTGTTCGGGCACGAAAAGGGGTCGTTCACCGGGGCGACCGACAAGCATGCCGGCAAGTTCGCCGAGGCGAACGGCGGGACGCTGTTCCTTGACGAGATCGGCGAACTGCCCCCGGAGGCTCAAGTCAAGCTCCTCAGGGCGCTGCAGGAGGGCGAGATCGACCCAGTCGGCGCGCGGCGGCCGGTCAAGGTCGATTTCCGCCTGGTGTCGGCGACCAACCAGAACCTGATCGAGCTGGTCAAAGCGGGGCGCTTCCGCGAAGATCTCTTCTATCGCCTCAATGTGTTCCCCATTTCCATTCCGCCGCTCAGGGCCCGCATCTGCGACGTCCCGGACCTGGCGATGCGGTTTCTCGCCCGTTTCTGCGTCGAGGAGGGCAAGCGCATCCGTGGGCTCGACAGCGACGCGCTCGCGCTCCTCACCGCATACGACTGGCCGGGCAACGTCCGCCAGCTCGAGAACGCGATGTTTCGCGCGGTGGTGCTGGCCGACGGCGATGAGTTGACGGTCGCCGAGTTTCCCCAGATCGCCGCGCAGGTCGAGGGCTACGACGTGCGCATTCCGCCCGCCCCGCCGCCGATCGCCGCCGATCCGGCGGCGTCCGTCGCCTTGGAGCTCGCCAGTCTCGATCGCCGCGACCCACATTCGCTCAGGCTCATCAACGACAGCGGAGACGTGCGGATGCTGGAGGAGATCGAGACCGAGGCCATTCGCTTCGCGCTCGCCCACTACCGCGGGCAGATGTCGCAAATTTCGCGCAAGCTCGGCATCGGGCGCTCCACTCTTTATCGCAAGATGAAGGACATCGGAATCGCTGATGACATGCTCGGCGACGCCGCTGCATAATACGGGCAAAGCGTGGGCGGGCGTCGATCGGAAAACCCCTTGCCTCGAAGCGGCATGAGCGCGGGCGACCGGGACTTTGCGCGCTCCGCGCGGCGGAGCGGAGCATGAGCGCGTTCGGGCGCGGAAATCGGCGCGGCCTGTTGCTGGCCCGAGCC
>JBAUXQ010000522.1:0-3182 GCA_049584355.1 Roseiarcus sp.
TCCGCATCCCCGTGCATATGATCGAGACGATCAACAAGATCGTGCGCACCTCGCGCCAGATGCTGCACGAGATCGGCCGCGAGCCGACGCCCGAGGAGCTCTCGGAGAAGCTCGCCATGCCGCTCGAGAAGGTGCGCAAGGTGCTCAAGATCGCCAAGGAGCCGATCAGCCTCGAGACCCCGATCGGCGACGAGGAGGACAGCCATCTCGGCGACTTCATCGAGGACAAGAATGCGGTTCTGCCGATCGATGCGGCGATCCAGTCCAACCTGCGCGAGACGACGACCCGCGTGCTGGCGTCGCTGACCCCGCGCGAGGAGCGGGTGCTGCGCATGCGCTTCGGCATCGGCATGAACACCGACCACACGCTCGAAGAGGTCGGCCAGCAGTTCTCGGTGACCCGCGAGCGCATCCGCCAGATCGAAGCCAAGGCGCTGCGCAAATTGAAACATCCTTCGCGCTCGAGAAAACTGCGCAGTTTTCTCGACAACTGACGGACTTGACCGGGATCAAGCATCCGACCCGGAGCTGGAAGCGAGGAGCTTCCTCGCGCGCGGCGGTCCTCAAGGCGGCCATGACCGCTGGCGCTCAAGGCGCTCGGGCCGGAAATCGACCAACGCCCGACGCGGTAGGAGCCCGATCTTTTTCGACAATTCGTTCGCGCAGGGGAGCGCGCGTGCTATGTTGCTCCCGTTGCCGGGGTAGGATTCGGTTCACGCGGAGTTTGGGGACGAGACCAGACAGCGCCAAGGGCGCCGGGTCGCAGGGATCGGCGCAACCCTCTGAAAAGGCTCAATTCGCGATAGCTAAAAGCCTGGGATTCATTTCCCTTGGCTTTGAATTGGGTTCCCCCGGTTTGGAGATTGCTTCCTTCGGCTGCGGGTTCGCTTCCCTGGGCTTTGAATGGGCTTTGTCCCGGTTGACCTCTGCCGCCCGGGGCGCTCCAATGGGAATCCCCGCATGAGCCAGGGCGGGGCCGCGCCGCCGCCGATAGGGCGCGGTTGAACCGGCGCGGGAGTCGCCGACAGGGAGGGCGAACATGGCCTACAAGGATATCCTCGTTTTTCTCGATCCGACGGCCGAGGCTGCGGAGCGGGCGCGCTTCGCCGCCGGTCTGGCCAAAAGTCATGGGGCGCGGCTGATCGCGGTCGACATCAGCAGGCCGGCCAACGCCGAAGGCATCGATCCCGGGTCGGCGATCCGACGGATGTTCGCCGATGCGACGAGGGACGCCGGGATCTCCACCATCTTCGCTCCGGCGGAACAGCCCGAGGAAGGAGAGGCCCTGAGCCATTGCGTCGATCTCATGATCGCACCAGGCCCCGACAGCTTGGCTCGTGACGTCATCCGCCACGGCGCGCTTGATCGCGCCCTGCTCGAATCTGGCGCTCCGATGCTGATGCTGCCGCCGGACTGGAAGCCGGGCCCGGTCGGCGACAACATCGTCATCGCCTGGAACGGCGGACGGGAGGCCTTGCGCGCCGTCCATGACGCGATGCCGCTGCTCGAACGGGCGAAGAAGGTGACCCTGTTCGCGTTCTCGTCACGGCCGAGCACCTTGCGCAAGTCGGCCGAGATGCTCGCCGATCACCTGACGGCGCATGGCGTCAAGGCCGAGCATATCTCGGACTGGACCAACACCGGAGACTTGAGCGCGGTCGAGGCGCTCTTCGCCAGCCTCGACACCCAGGACGCCGATCTCATCGTCGCCGGCGCCTTTGGTCATTCGCGGCTCTACGAGGGGCTGTTCGGCGGAGTGACCATGGATCTCATGCATCAGCAGTCGCTGCCGGTCTTGATGTCGCACTGACCGGCGGCAGCCGCGCCGACGCCCTGGACGAGATCGCCGGGGCGGCGGCCGAACCCGCGGATACCCGTCTTTTTGCGGTGCATTAAAAAGTCTTCGCGCTGCACGAAAATTTTTCGCGCGACAACCCCGCCGGAAGCGCCGAACCGATGGCCGCCGCGACCCGCGTCGCTCGTTACCCTCTGTTCCAGCGATCATTTTTCGCCCGCAAATGGCCGCGCGGCCCGCATCGTCCTCCCAAATCAGGCGGGCGGAGAAGTCAGGGCGGGGGGACTGACCCATCGTAAGAAAGGGGACGGTGGACCTTAGGGGGTTTCAATGAGCAAAGCTAAGATTTTGGCCAGCGCGGCGGCGATAGCGTTTGGCGCGGTGTTTCTTTCGGCGCCGGCGTTTGCGGCAACGGTGGTCCCGGCAACCCAAGACTTGGGTAATCTCAACCCGCCTGACGCGAGTGATTTCGACGCGACCGTATCGGGGACTGGGACATTTACGGTCGAGGCCACGTTCGAGTTGACGACGACCGCGGACACTTCGGTTTCTGCGACAATTGCGGTTAATAGGAAGACTATGTACACCCCAGGAGTTTTGGAGCTTTTTAAAAACGGAACTGCTCCGGGAGATCTGGTATCCTCAGACCCGCTCGCGTTCTTTGCTACCGTCAGTCCGGCTGGGGCTTGGGCTGCGGCGTTGACTGAAATTCTCGGCCCAGGCACCTATTACGTCTAGATAACGGGAAGGAATAATGTCTCGAAACTCGGCGTTGGCGGTTCTGTGATAACGTCGAACGTTCCCGAGCCTGGGACTTGGGCGATGTTGGCGCTGGGTTTCGCTGGCCTCGGCTACGTGGCGTTCCGCCGCAACATGAAGGTCGCCGAAGCGATCTGACGATCGACGATTTCAGAAGGTAAAGAGGCCGCCGAGAGGCGGCCTTTTGCGTATTCGGTTCGGCGTTGTTGCTACGGCGCCCGCTGCGTGGGCGCGGAATCGCCACGCCCGACAGGTGGTGGCCTGAGTTCGGCCGTCAGCTTGCCATAACGATTGCCTGCAGCGAGCCTCACGCCCGGCCCTCCGCCCTTCTCGGCGATGAACTCGACACCTGCTCCTTCCAGGACGAATCGGATATCCCTGAGGAGGTGGTCGCACGGGCATTCGCGTTTCCCGCTCAAAATCCCCGAGCGTCGTGATCCCAACGTTGCTCAGCACGGAAAGCTTGGCTTGGGACCAATTGAGAAGCGCGCGTGCAGCTCGGCACTGGGCGGCGGCAAACGTCGATCTGACCGAGTCAGTCTCGTCGACCTCGAACTCTACGGCATAGGATGGAGTCGCCATACGCGTAATGGCTGCATATCGTGCGTATTTATGCAAGGGTGAATGT
>JBAUXQ010000523.1:0-2358 GCA_049584355.1 Roseiarcus sp.
GAGGCCCCCCGGCCTCGCGTGAGCCTGTTCGGGCGCGCGAGCAAGTCCGCGCCCGGCGGTCCCCCTCCCGGGCCGCCGCCGCCGCCGCGCAAGCCGCGGAGAATGGGCATTTCCAGCCTCAGCGGGCTGCTCACATTCGTGCTGCTTGGGGCGCTCGCGACCGTCGGAGCGCTCGCTTGGCTGTTGAAAGAATCGCGCAGCCCCGGGCCGCTCGCGGCCGACAAGGTCGTCATGATCGTGCGCGAGGACGACGGCGGCAGTATCGCCGATCAGCTCGAGGGCGCCGGCGTCATCGACAGCGCGCTATGGTTTAACGTTCTGACCCTGCTCGACGGCAATCGCGGCGCATTGAAGCGCGGCGAATATGCATTCAAGTCCGGCATGAGCATGAACGACATCGAGAATGAGCTCGTCGCCCATCGGGTCGTCATGTACAAGCTGACGATCCCAGAGGGCCTGACGAGCGAACAGATCGTTGAGCGGCTGCGCGAAAACGAGGTGTTGGCTGGGGACGTCAAGGAGACTCCGCGTGAGGGATCCTTGATGCCCGACACTTATGCGTTCGAGCGTGGCTATACCCGCCAAGCGCTGCTGTCGGCCATGGCGAGGGCTCAGACAAAGGGCATCGAGGAAGTGTGGAAGAAAAGAGCGCCGGATCTGCCGATCAGGTCGCCGGGCGAAATGGTCACCCTGGCGTCGATCGTCGAGAAGGAGACCGGCAAGGTCGACGAGCGGCCACGCGTCGCCGGCGTGTTCGTCAACCGGCTCGAAAAGCACATGCGTCTCGAGTCCGATCCGACGATCGTCTACGGCCTGGCGCTTGGCAAGGGCACCCTCGGCCGCAGCATCACCAGGGCCGACCTCAGTCAATCGACGCCCTATAACACCTACATCATCGACGGCCTGCCGCCGGGACCGATCTGCAACCCCGGCAAGGCGGCGCTCGAAGCGGTCGCCAATCCCGCCCGCAGCAAGGAGCTCTACTTTGTCGCCGACGGAACCGGCGGGCATGTGTTCGCCGAAACGTTCGATCAGCATCAGAAGAACGTCGCGCATTGGCGCCAGATCGAGAAGGACGTCAAAGACAAGCTCGCCCCGGACGTGACGCCCCAGCCCGCGCCTGCGATCCGCGGTTCGATCGACCCCGTCGATCCGTCGCAGTTCGGCGCGCTGGTCGCGCCGGCGCAGGGACAATCGGCGTCGGCCGCGATTGTCGCCCGTCTCAACCGAATCGGCGCTGACCGGAAGGCGAAGGATGCCGCGCTGGCGTCGCTGGTCGCTCCGGGCGTCAAGTCGATCGAGGAAATCAGCGCCGTCGTCACCGGGGTTAACGATTCGCCGGCGGAGGGGCTCGCGTTTGACGACGGGGACTCGGGCGGCGCAACGGGGACCGGGCCCATCGCCTCCGTCCCCGTTCCGCCGGCCATGCTCGCGAATGAGCGGGCGCGCGAAGCCAAGTATGGAACGGCGCCGTTGGCGTCCAGCGGCGCCGTTCTGGCCGCCACGGCGCCCGCTGCGCCTGCTTCCCCGCAGCCGCCAACGGCTTCCGGCCGGCCGCGCATCTTCGACGCGTCGGAAGGCACTCGGCTCGATCCGCTTCTCAACAAGACCTACGACCTGAGCTACGCCAAGGTCGTGCCGCCAATGCAATAAGGAGACGCCGCCGGCAAAGCCGGCGCGTCAGTCCTCGACGGGCAATCGCTCGCGGACCAGCGCAAGCGCGATCGCGCAGGCGTTCGACACGTTGAGGCTCTTGATCGGGCCGGGCAGATCGAGGCGGCCGAGACGATCGCATCGCTCGCGGGTCAGGCGTCTCAGGCCCCTGCCCTCTGCGCCGAGGACCAACGCCAAGGGGCGTGAGAGCGCTTCGTCGGAGAGCCGAACGGGCGCATCCGAGTCGAGCCCGATCCGCCAATAGCCCATGTCCCCCATTTCGGCGAGCGCACGGGCCAGATTGGTTACGCTGCAAATCGGCACGTGCTCGAGCCCGCCCGAGGCGGACTTCGCCAGCGCCCCGGCGAATTCAGGCGAATGGCGCTCGGTGGTGACGAGCGCGTCGACCGCGAAGGCGGCCGCGGTGCGCAGAATCGCGCCGACATTGTGCGGATCGGTGATCTGGTCGAGCACGAGCACAAGGCCGTTCGCCGGCAGCTCGGCGACGTCGATCGGCGCGAGCGGCCGAGCCTCGAGCAGCAGCCCTTGATGAACCGCCTCGCGCGGCGCGCGGGCGGAGATCTCCTCGAGACTCATGATCCGGGTCTCGAGCCCGCGCGCGGCGATGTCGGCGCTGAGCCGCTCGGCCGCCGCCGGCGTGGCGTAGAGGCGGATCAGCTCGCGCCGCGGCGCCTTGAGCGCGGC
>JBAUXQ010000524.1:0-1889 GCA_049584355.1 Roseiarcus sp.
CGGGCGGGGACTTTCTCCGGCGCCTGGGCGGTCAGCCATGCGAGCCAGTCGGGCCACCACGAGCCGGGCGTCTCCTTGGCGGCGGCGACCCAAGACTCGAAATCGCCCTTCGGCGGGCCGCCCGACCAGTACTGATACTTCGGCTTCTCGGGCGGATTGACGACGCCGGCGATGTGGCCGGAGCCGGCCATCACGTAGCGCACCGGGCCGCCGAAGCATTTGGCCCCGGTGAACACCGAGCGGGCAGGGGCGATGTGGTCTTCTTTCGTCGCCAGTTCGTAGACCGGGACTGTCACCTTCTTTAGGTCGAGCGTCTTGCCGCCAAGCACCATGCGTCCGTTCGACAGATCGTTCTGCAGATAGCAGTGCCGCAGGTAGAACTTGTGGTTGGCGGCGGGCATGCGGGTCGAATCCGAATTCCAGACCAGCAGGTCGAACGGCATCGGCTCTTTGCCCTTGAGATAGTTGTTGATGTAATAGGACCAGATGAGGTCGTTCGGCCGCAGCATGTTGAAGGCGTTGGCCATCTGCGAGCCGTCGAGATAGCCCTGTTCGGCCATCCGCTCCTCGACTTGTTTGAGCTGCTCGGCGTCGACGAACACCTTGAGATCGCCGGGGTCGGTGAAGTCGATCTGGGCGGCGAAGAACGTCGCGCTCGTAATCCGCTTGTCGCCGACCGCCGCCATATAGGCGAGCGTCGCCGCGAGCAGCGTCCCGCCGACGCAATAGCCGATCGCCGCGACCTCGCGCTCGCCCGTCGCCTGCTCGATGCAATCGAGGGCGGTGAGGATGCCCTCGCGCATATAGCTGTCGAAATCCTTGTCCGCCTGGCGCTCGTCCGGATTGACCCAGGAGATGACAAAGACAGTGAGTCCCTGCGCCGTGGCCCAGCGGATGAACGACTTCTCGGGATTGAGGTCGAGAATGTAGAACTTGTTGATCCACGGCGGCACGATCAGCAGCGGGCGCTTATAGACCCGGGGCGTGGTCGGCTCGTACTGGATGAGCTCAAGCAGTTCGTTGCGGAAGATCACCTTGCCGGGAGTCGCGGCGAGGTTGACGCCGAGCTTGAACGCCCGCGCGTCGGCCTGGCGGATGCGTAAGGTTCCGTGCCCGGCCTGGATGTCCTCGGCCAGCATTTTGAGGCCCCGCACGAGGTTCTCGCCGCTTTCGGCGAGTGTCGTGCGCATGAGCTCCGGATTGGTGGCGACGAAGTTCGAGGGCGACAGCGCCGCGGTGACCTGGCGCAGGTAGAATTGCGCCTTGTCGCGATCGTGCGGCTGGAGATCGTCGGCGTGCTTGACCAGATCGTCCGCCCAGCGCGTGGTCAGGACGTAAGCCTGCTTGATGAAATCGAAATACGGATTGTCGCGCCAGGCCGCGTCGGCGAAGCGCTTGTCGGACGCGTCGGGAGGAGCAATGGGCTCAGCCTTCTCGCCCTGCAGGCGCTGCAGCGTCGCCGCCCAGAGATCGACGAACTGGGTCGTCAGCGCCGCTTGCGCCGCGAACGCCCGCTGGGGATCGGCCATGTAATATTCGGCCACCCGGCCGATCGATCGCACCATCTCGCCGATATCGTCGGCGATCGTGCTCTTGATCTCGCCGCTCTCGCGCGGCCGCAGGTAAGCGGCCAGCACCTTGCCGCCCTGTTCGATCGCCTGGGCGATGTTGTGGGCGAGTGCATCGACGTCGGGCGAGGGAACCAGGTCGCCCGCGACCTGCGGACCGGCGTCGATTGCGGGCTTGGGCCGCGCCGCGGGAGCTGACGCCATCGCGTCGGCCGGCGCCGCGAGAGCGGATGTGAGAGGCCCAGTCGGAGCCGGCGCGGTTTGGATTTCGCTTAGGCTTCGCCGCTCGGCCCGCCGGGGAGCCGGCGCCTTATCTTTCGC
>JBAUXQ010000525.1:0-5123 GCA_049584355.1 Roseiarcus sp.
TCTTGCCGAGCTGCCAGAGCTATTGACGTCTGTTTGTGAACACGCCGACAAAGCCGATGCGGGCCGTGGAATCGGTTTTCATTGCGTCCGCCAGAAGTTCCGGAATGAGCGCCGCGTCGCGCCTGGCGTGGTGTCCGCGCATCCACCGCAAGATATCATCCGTGGGCGCCGACGTCGCCAGCGTCACGATCGTGTCAGCGCCGAACGGCGGCGTCACGCGCAGCGAGCAGCGCCAGCCGTTGTTCTGAGGGTCGGCGCAATGCCCGGTCGCGCCGGGCGCGCTGGGGTAGAGCATCTGGACGGTCGCGTCGGCGGCGATATCGAACACGACCAGGCGCTGATTGGCGATCCCATCGATCTCAATTTGCGCCACATCGCCCGCAGTCAAGAGCTGCCCGCCGGTCGCGAGCTGGAGCGAAAGATACCGACTTTCCGCGATCTCCTGCAATCGCCTGACCGCCCATGTCCGGTCAATGACGCCGCCCATCAGCGACCCATCGACGAACTGCATCACGAGGTCGCCACGCGACAGAACTTCGTTCTTGCCGACGTCCCAGACGAGATCGGCTCCGTCGACCGTCATAGACCGCTCGAAAGGCGCATTCCCTTTCTCAATCGTATCCCACGCCTTGTCCGTCGCATCGATGAGAGCGACGCGGACTGTGTCGCTCCGCGCCCCGCCCTGACCCGACGGAGGTCCATAGCCGGGCGGGAGCGGGATGTCCGTCGCCTGGGATGAGGGCGGCGAATTCGACGCCTGGGCCGGCGGCGTTGGACTTTGATCCGGCGGAGGAGCGTTGGCGGCCGCGGGCGGCGCGTTCGACGCCTGCGCCGGTGGCGTTGGAGCCTGATCCGGCGGGGGTGTATTGGCTGGCGGGGGCGGGGCGTTCGACGCCTGGGAGGGGGGCGCCGGAGCCTGCGTCGGCGGAGGTCCATAGCCGGGCGGGAGCGGGACGTCTGTCGCTGCCGGCGGCGGCGCCTGGCCCTGATCCTGCGGAGGTTCGTTGCTCGGTGGCGGCGGCGTATTCGACGCCTGCGCGGGCGTCGCCGCGCCATCGTCGGCCGGGGTTGCGGCGCCCGGCGCGGCCGGTGTGTTCGACGCCTGATCCGCCGGCGCGGCTTCAGCAAATGTGAAGACCGGTTTGCCGTAGATGGAAGGCTCCGGGCTTTGCGGCTCGACCTGAATCAGTTGCCGATCCTGCGTCGCTCCCCGGACGTTGTGCTTCAGATATTCGTACAGCGCCTGGCGCGTGGTCACCCCGTCCTTGGCCGATTTTCCGCCAAGGGCGCGAGCAAAAAAATAGCTGAGCGCCCCCCGCGGTCCGCTGGCGGCCAAGCCGGGGGTTTCCGGAACGACAGATCTGCTTGTCGCGCCGGCGAGAAAAGTGACATGGGACATCAACTCCACGTCCGCCCGCGCTTCCTTGTCAGTCATGGGAATGCCGGTAAATTTCCCGCGCTCGTCTTCCCCGGCTCGGATCTGCGCGGCGCTGGCGCGCAAAACCCGTGTCCGGATCATGCCTGTGCGCGGATCGACCTCCCGCATGCCGCCGCCGAAACATGAATCCATGATGACGACCGCATCGACGCCCTTTGCGTCCAGACGCGACAGCCACGCCCGAATTTCTGGATTCACGATGATTTCGTCGACGCCCTCGCCGCTAAAACTGAATCCGGAGAGCGCGATCTGCTCGTTGACGCCGTCGGGATCGATGCCCTGCCAGCGGGCATACTCCGGCGTCTGCATGCCGTGCCCGGCGTATCCGAACAGAACCAGGTCACCCGGCTTCGACTCGGCGACCAAGGAATCCATGCGCGCCACGATGTTCGCGCGCGTCACGTCGGCGTCGAACAGAACGACGGGCTTGACCCCGTCCCGGCTGAGCGCTTCGGCAATATCCTCGGCGTCCGCCCGAGCGCCCTGCAACTGCACGGATGCAGGCAATCTCGAATAGACGTCGACGCCGACGACAAGCGCGCGGATCGCGCCGCCGCCCGGCGCTCGCAAATCATCGGCCAAAGCCTCGCCGGGCTGGGCAACCGCGCCGGCGGCCGCCGCGCCAGCGGCGGTCAGGAACAGCATCAATTTGCGCATGGTCCGTTCCCGTCCAATGTCGAAGGTCCTCAATCCGGCGCTCCCTGGCGAATCCATTCCACGCGGCGGTCGAGCGCCCAGGCTTCCTCCTGTGTGACCGGCCGCCCCAGCACTGATATGTCGAACGGCTGATCCGGTCCCTTGCCGTCCACCAGGATACGCGCCTTCACGCCGTGGGAGAGCAGATAGTCGCGCGCTGCGGCCGCCCGCCGCTTGGACAATTCGACATTGTACTGACGATCGCCGCGCGGATCGGTGTGGCCGACAAGAGTGACGGTTTCGACGTTCTGCTGCTTGACGGCCTCAGCGAGCTCCTCGACCGCCTTCTCGCCGGCCGGCGTGAAGCGCGCCTGCCCGAAATAGAAATTGACCGGCACCGGCACGGCGAGCACCTCAAAGCCGCGCAACAGTTCCCGCGAATAGATCCCGGCGAGGCGCCCGCTGAGATCCCGGGAGGAAGCCACAAATCTCGAAGAACTTCGGCCCTCCTGATCATCGCTCGCCTGGCTCTTCGCCGCCTCGGCGCGGGCGAGCAGCTCCTCGCGGTCCTTCGGGGTCGCTGGCGGCGCAGCCCGTGAGAGGAAGGAGATGGCGGTCTCGTATCCGCCGAGCGCCTCCGCGTATTCGCCACGATGCGCGTGATAGTCGCCCAGATGCTCGGCCGACCGCCAGTCTCCGCCGATCTCCATGATCCCTTCGACGAACTCGATCATCTGCTTTCGCGCGTCGTCCGTCGGCGCTGCGCCGGCCATGTCGATGATCGAATTGATTTCCTGGATGCGATACGCGTCGATATTGAAGTTGCATGCGCTGTCGTCCGCGATCGCCCCCATCGCGTCCTTAACCTTCTCGAACGCCTGGTCGGCAATCGCGCTTTTGAAGCTTGCGATGAGGGCGTCGCAATCGGCGGCCGCGGCAGCGCCCGCCAAGGCGAGCGAAGCGGAGAGCGAGATCAATAATCGGCGCCAAATCGAGGACATCCGGCGATCATCCATAAATTGAACGTCTATTAGAGCGGCGGCGTCCATGCCTGAAAGGAAGTCCGGTGGCGGTCACGCCTTAACCAGCCTTCTGGAGCCATTTCTTTCCTCCGGCCGAGCCCCACATGCATGTGGCATAACATAGTGAAAGCGGACTATAAGAGTCAAAACACAGCAAAACGCCCACACAAAGCTATCGGTAGCCGCACGGCGTGGATGGCCTCGCAATAATGGGCGTCATCGAGGTGGATCGGACGCAACGTCGCCTGGCTGTAAGCGAATGACAGCTGTGGCGAAGACAGACGGCGCAGGGGTTAGGCGCTGAACCTTGGTATGAAGCAATCACACCCTCGCCCCACGCGAACCACCGTCAGGACAATTCAGCGTCTTGGTCTCGCCGCGTAAGTCTCCTGACGCTCCTGGATGTGTGACGACAACAGCCAGCAGCAGCGGCCCGTCCAGCGCGGCGGCGAACAACGCCGTCCGCACCGCCGCGCAGGCGACGATCACGTCCACGGCGAACGGCAATGCGTCGAGCGCCTCCCCGGTGTCGACGGCCGCCGAGACGATGACGCCGCTTCCGGCCTATAGCCAATATGGCCTGGGCAATACGCCGCTTGCGGTCAATCATCAGAACGAGTTCGTGGCGACGACAATCTCTTTCAATCTCGCGCCCGGAAAGTCGCTGAGCGACGCGGCGGCCGCATTTCAGCACGCAGCGCAGGCCATCCGCCTGCCTGCCGACCTTACCGGAGGTTTTGCCGGCGCCGCGCTCGAGTATGAAAAGTCGCTCGGCCAGGAGCAATTTCTGGTCGCCGCGGCGGTGGTCGCGATCTACATCGTTCTCGGCATCCTGTACGAAAGCTTCATCCATCCGATCACGATTCTGACCACGCTGCCGTCAGCCGGACTCGGCGCGGGCGCCGCGCTCTTCATATTCGGCATCCCGTTCACGATCATCGCTCTTATCGGCGTGATCCTTTTGATCGGCATCGTAAAGAAGAACGCGATCATGATGATCGACTTCGCTCTCCAGGCCGAGCGGGAGGAAGGGCTGACGAGCCGCGAGGCGATTTTCCGCGCGGCGATGATGCGCTTCCGTCCCACCATGATGACGACTTCGGCGGCGCTGCTCGGCGCATTGCCCCTTTGCTTCAGCCTCGGCGAGGGGAGCGAATTGCGCCAGCCGCTCGGAGTCTCGATCGTCGGCGGCCTCATCGTCAGCCAGGCGCTGACGCTCTACACGACGCCGATCGTTTACCATTATCTCGACCGGCTCGGACTGAGGCTGAGGCGCGGCCGCGGCGCTGGTCGCCGGAGGACCCCAGCCGCCATCGGCGCGCGAGGGTAAGGGCGAGGGAGGGAGGGTCGCCGCTGGCGCCTCGCGCCCGGTCCGGGGCGGCTTCATAGAAGGCTCCCCTGATGGTCGTCGTTCTCGCGGCTCGCTTTTTTAAGACGCTCCGTGTGGTCGAATGGCGTTTGGCGGGCGTGCGCTGGATTCAACAAACCGATCGAAGCGCAACTGTTGTCGTCGGCGGCCTACTTGTCGCTTTTGAAATTGTAACCGCGAGGTAACCGCAACTGAGCTTCGTTGCAAGAAATCTCTGCGTCTGTGAATGCGTCTCCCGGTTGCACGGGAGTTCACTTCCGTGCACTTCTGTGTACACCGGAGATTGTGTGGAGAATGGCGTCCCGGAGAGGACTTGAACCTCTGACCCCAGGTTTAGGAAACCTGTGCTCTATCCTGCTGAGCTACCGGGACTCCCAATCAACACCGCAGCCGCCAAAACGCTCTGGACAAGGGCGGCCGCCGCACGGCAAGGCCCTTAGCATGAATTTCCGCTCCGCGCACCGCCGCCGCGCCTGGGCTCGGCTCTCCCGCGCCCTGCGACTTTGTGTCGCCTGCGCCGCGCTGCCGGTCATGGTGATGGCGGCGCCCGGCTTTGCCGCTTGCGGCCGCCTAGGCGGGCGGGTCCAGGCGGTCAGCGTCGATCAGCGCCTAAGCAGACTCCCTCAGCTTGACCAACGAATCGCAGGTGTGATTCGAT
>JBAUXQ010000526.1:0-5352 GCA_049584355.1 Roseiarcus sp.
ATTCAAGGTTGTGGCAGCATCGGTACTTTGTTAAGAAGTATATGGCTAACGACCCGGTGATTTCTTTCGGTCGACAAGCTGTTCAACCGTTCGACTGGGGAAATCTACCCCTCGACGACCCGACGACAAAAGCCTACTACGCCGACGCCTTGAATCATAGTGTCGGGCGCAACGGGCTTTCTATCCCCCTGCGCAATCGGCGCGGGGCGTACGCGGTCGTCTCATTCACCAGCGATTTCGAGAAGGACGAATGGGAATCATACAAAACCAGCAATACGCGGGGGCTCCAGCTGTTGTCGGTTCTTATTGATTCGGCGGCGAACATCAATTTCAAATTGCCGTCCTCTCCGGTCCAGTTGTCGATCCGGGAAGAGCAATGTCTGCTTTGGGCGGCGCGCGGAAAGACCTATCAGGAGATCGCGGAAATCCTTGGTTTGGCGTTTGGCAGCGTGAAAACGCATCTGGATGGGGCCCGCCACAAATTGCGCTGCATGAATCTGACCCACGCCGCCGCGGTCGCTTTCGCCACCGGCGTCATTCCGGCCCAGGCGCTGAAGTAAGGCGCCCCAGCGCCGACGTCGTTGCGGCCCACGATCTCGCAATTTGCTCTGGCGGATCGGCGGCGCGTGGTCGCGATCATGGCAAAAAGGGGGCGCCATGCGCTCGTCGCATGCGTTCGTCGGCACGAGCCTTGACACAATTCCGTAGCCCGAACAGCGAGAATTTCGTCCGAGATCAGAGAGAATTTTGTCTGCGAACAGGGAGAATTATCGGCTGAACAGGGCCTGTTCGCAATCTCGCCCGAATCGCGCGATGGCCTATTGGGGCCATGTCCGCGACGCATGGGCCCGGCGCACTGAATACGTATGCGAATGGACGATCTGATCGCGTTCTTTTTAGCGGCGCGAGGCCCTTACGGAATCGACCCGAGGAGTTGATCGATGTGCTCTTTGCGCGCAGTAGCGTAGGCAAGTTCGCGAGCAGCCGGAGCGTAAGCGACGAAGCAATCCAGACGCGCCGGAGCGCTTCGATCTGGATTGCTTCCCCCCGGGCTTGACCCGGGGGTCGCAATGACGGCCGTGCTTCCATTTGCTCTAGCGTGAGCCGCAACTTGCCCACCGGGGCCGGCCACATATGACGGATTCAGTCCAAGCGCGGCGTGGCCTAACCCGGAATGCGCGCCGGCAGTTGGCTGATGCCGTGCACAAAGGCCGAGAAGACCCGCTTCGGCTCGCCGACGACTTCGATTGCCGGCAGGCGGTCGAGGATTTCCTCCCACAGGATCTTGAGTTGCATTTCGGCCAGATTCTTGCCGACGCAGCGGTGGATGCCGAAGCCGAACGAGAGGTGCTGTCGCGGGCGGGGGCGGTCGATGATGAAGCGGTCCGGGTCCTCGATCGCCTCCTCGTCGCGGTTGCCGGAAATGTACCACATCGCGACCTTGTCGCCCTTGCGGATGAGCTGGCCGCGGAACTCGACGTCGGCGAGGGCGGTGCGGCGCATATAGGCGAGCGGCGTCTGGTAGCGGATGATTTCCGGGGCCATCGAATCGATGAGCTCGGGCTTGGCGCGGAGCTTCTTCAACTCATCCGGGTTCTGGCTCAGGAACAGGAGGCCGCCGGTCATCGAATTGCGGGTGGTGTCGTTGCCGCCGACGATCAATAGCACGATGTTGCCGAGATATTCGCGCGCGCTCATGTTGCGGGTCGCCTCGCCGTGGGCGAGCATCGAGATAAGATCGGGGCGCGGCTCGGCGTTGACGCGCTCGTTCCAGAGCCGCATGAAGTAGCCGAGGCACTCGCGGAAAACCTCCTCGCGCTGCTCTTCGCTTTCGACCAGCCCGCCCTCGTAAGGCACCGCGGTCGAGACATCCGACCAGTAGCTGAGCTTGCGCCGATCCTCGAACGGGAAGTCGAACAGGGTCGCCAGCATCTGCGCGGTGAGCTCGATCGAGACCTTGTCCACCCAGTTGAAGGTTTCGCCGCGCGGCAGGCCGTCGAGCACGGCCCGGACGCGGGCGCGGATCAGCCCTTCGAAATTGGCGAGATTGTCCGGCGAGACGATCGGCTGCACCACCTTGCGCTGCGCTTCATGCCGGGGCGGGTCCATGGCGATGAACATCGGCAGCTCGAGGTCGGCCGGCTGATCGCGCAAGGTTATGCCGCCGAGCGTCGAGCTCGACGAGAACGTCTTATGATCGACCTCGAGGGCGATAATGTCCCTGTGCCTGGTCACTGACCAGAAGGGCCCAACCGGACTTTCCTTGCAATAGTGGACCGGCGCCTCGCGCCGCAGGCGGCGAAAATACGGCTGCCACACGTCCTGCTGATAGAGCTTGGGATCGCTGACGTTGATCTCGTCGAGGGGCATCGCTTCGGCGAGCGCCGCATGATCGACGGCCTCCGCCGCGTTCATGACCGATGATGCGACCGTCATCGCCGACCTCCCTCGGAGCCGCGTCGGCGGGCGCGCGCCCACCGCAACTGGCGCGAGGCCGACGCCTAACACGGATCAAGCGGGCGGTCCATTGACGGACCGGCCCGCGGCGGCGGAAGGGTTTCCAAATCCGAGGGAAATGAAATCCAAATCCGTGGGAAGGAAAATCAAAGGAAATGGAAGGAAATCCAAATCGGGCGGGAGGAAAATCCAAGGCCATTTTCCTGCCGCCGATCGAAACTTCTCAATGGCTTAGGTCCAGAGTCCAGGACCCCCGATCCTCTCGATGCCCGCTTGGCCATTCAACAAAACATCGAAGTCAAACAGCGTGACGGATCGGCGTTCCTCGTTCGCTCGGACGGCAATCCTGGGACCGAAGACAGCAGCCGCCATCGCACGTCCTTCTGATTATCGCAAGCAATTGTCGCTTCTTCCGGCGCCGATTGGCGGCTGGCCTCGGCTTTATGGAAGGGAGCGGCCCGCTGGGCCGAACCTGCAGCCCGCACGGGCATCGGGTCCGCCTTGTAACACGGCGCCGCGCCGGACGAGGGTGCGGCGCTCACCCCAGGTGCTTGCGCAGGAACGCCAGCGTGCGCGTCCAGGCGAGCGCGGCGCTCGGCGCGTCGTAGCTCTCGCGGTGGTCGCAGTTGAAGCCGTGATCGGCCGGATAGATATGGACCTCGACCTCCGGGTGGGCGGCGGCGACCTCTTTCACGCCGGCGATGGGGATGTGCTGATCCTTGTCGCCGAAGTGCAGCAGCGTCGGGACGCGCGGCTTCAAATCCTTGAGGCCAATAATGCCGCCGCCGTAATAGCCGACCGCCGCGCTCAGGCCAGCGAGCCGTCCCGCCGCCGCCCAGGCGACCGTGCCGCCGAGGCAAAAGCCGACCACCGCGACCTTGCCGCCTTCCTTGGCGACCTCGATTGCCGCGGCGACGTCCTTCAGCATCTGTTCGCGGTCGGTCTTGCCGGCGATCGCCATCCCGCGCGCCCTCGATTCAGGGTCGTAGCCGACCTCGAAGCCTTTCTCGGCGTGCTCGAAGATCGCCGGCGCGACGGCGAGATAGCCCTCGGCCGCGAACCGGTCGGTGACCGCGCGGATATGCGCGTTGACGCCGAAGATCTCCTGCACCACGACCACGCCGCCGCGCGGGCGTCCGTTCGGATCGGACCGCCAGGCTCGAATCGGCCCCGCCCCTTCCGGCTTCAGTTCAATCCAGGCCATCTCCGTCTCCTCCTTTGCAAGTGCTTTCAGTGCCGACCGCCGCCCGAGCCTCGTTGCGCGACCGCGATGCCGCTGACGACCAGGATCAGCGCGACAACATGATAGGCCGCGAACGGTTCGCCCAGAATTACGACCGCCATGATGGCGCCGAACGCCGGCACCAGATTGACGAACACGCCGGCCCGGCCCGGCCCGATCAGTTCGACCCCCCGCATGAACATGATCTGCGAGACGAACGCCGGCCCAAGCGCGACATAGACGAGCGTCGCGTAGCCCGCCGCGGTCGGCCAGATGAAGCCGCCGGCGGCGATCTCCCAGATCATGAGCGGCACGGAGGTGATGAACGCCGCCAGGGCCATGCCGGCGAGCAGGCTCAAGCCCGAGACATGCGGCCGCTCGCGCAATCCGATCGTATAGCCGGCGTAGAGAATTGCGGCGATGAACATCATCACGTCGCCGCCGTTGAACGCCAAGGCCGCGAGCCGGTTGAGGTCGCCCTGAGCGGCGATCGCGACAACGCCGGCCATGGTCGTCAAGGCGCCCAGCCCCTGCAGCGCGGTGAACCGGGCGCCGAGGAAAAGCCGTGCTCCGATCAGCACCAGCACCGGGATCGCGCCCTGGATGATCGATAGATTGAGTGCGCTCGTTCGATGCGCGGCGACATAGAACAGCGCGTTGAATCCGGTGTAGCCGAGCGCGCCCATCGCCGCCATATATCGCCAGTGCGTGCGCAGAACCGGCCAGTCCCGCCGCAGCGCGGGCCGGGCGGTCAAGAGGATCGGGATGAGCGCTATCCCCCAACGCAGGCAGGTCAGGGTCATCGGTCCGATCTGGTCGACCGCCAATCGGCCGACGATCGAGTGGCCGGCCCAGATCAGGGTCGTGAGAACCAGGAGCAGGATCGGGTTGGCCCATGCCGATTGCATGAGCCCTGCCCTTGGCGCAGTCGCGTCGGTCATGAAAGTGTTCGCAGGCCTCGGGCGCAATCTGCGATTCGCGCGCGCCCGGCAAGATGCGGAGCGCGAGCCTCGGAACGAGAAGCGCAGGACGACATAGGCCGAGCCGTCGCCGAAGGCAATCCGAGCGACGTCGGGGCAATGGGTCGTCAAACGCGGCTTGGCTGACGGCTATTCGTTATCGCCGCGCCTAGCCGCCCCCACAGGGAGGAGGAAAAATCCTTCCCCTGGCCTTCCCCGAAGCCCTAAGGAGCGCTCATTTCAGGTCACCGGCAGAGAGGCGAAGATGAGCGGCGTCTAATTCGGTTCCCCCCGGCGGATACCCAAAAGGTACCTCACAGGGGCGCCCAGATTTGGACTCGGCAACACGATGGCGAGGATGAGTTCCACAATAAGGAGCAGAATGATGAAAGCCATGATCGCGTTCCCTTCGCGGTTGCGGTCAGGGGCGGCATGACGTTTTGAAGGCGTCGCGTCGCTCCAATCAATATAGGCTTGCTTGCTTTGGCGCGCGACTCCGGCCCGCGAATTTTTTCCGCCGCCGATGGCGCCCGGCGTGCATCCGACCTGAAAACGCTTGCTGAGCCTGTTGAAAGATATTGCATGCCGGTCAGTCAGGGGCGGCGACCGGCGACGCCTCGCCAATCAGGTAGATGAGGCCCAGCCTGAAGTCGTTTGAAGCCAGTCTGTTGCGGGATGAGATCGGACCCGCGAGGCCCGGGTAGGCGTCGGCGC
>JBAUXQ010000527.1:0-3965 GCA_049584355.1 Roseiarcus sp.
CGAGGCTTAATCTTCTGCGAGCTGTTCGCGCATTGACAGTAATTGTTCGTCCGACACTAAGGGGCGTTTGCCCCCGACCGCAAGCACGAGCTTCTCCGGCTCCGCCTCGGGATCGTCTCGCCGAGGGTGGGCTAAAGCCGCAAGCGCGGATCGCCCTGACACCGTCGGCCAAACGCCAGAACGGCGCATTCATTGATACTGCCTTCAACACCGAGGGCGCTCGTCGTTCGGCGCTCGGCCATAAACCACCAGCGGAGTTTGAATCCGAACTTAAGGCCGGTTGGGCCAACGCTACGCCAGAGCGAATCGCTCACTCAATTGGCGTTTCTCACCGACGGGGCGGGATCCAGCGCAGCCGTAACCGACAGCGATCGATGCCGGCGCGCACTGTGACCCACGTCACAGACAGAAACCTCGATATATGCAACAACAGCGAAATTCGCTTGGTTTTTCACGATAAAACGGGAAAGGGGGGCGCGTCCATGAGCTCAATGCTCGTGCATGATGGGCGGCTGACTGACGGAACCCAAGCCCGCCTCACGGACAACAAGTACGAAGTGAACGCGGCCAAGATCACTTCGGCGATTGGGCGGGCGAAGTCTACACCTTCAGAACAGTCTTTTCCGATATGCGTTGTTTGGTCCTGAGCCAATGCTAACGAGAATAATAGTACATCCCGGTCTGCATCCTGTCGGCGCGGCGTGGGCTAAGCCGCCGGCGCTTCAACCTGCTCACGCGGCCGCGGTTCGGTCGCCGGTTCCGCTACCGACCGGCGCGCCATCGGCCCAGCCGTCGACTCCGCTACATGCTGCTGCGCCATCGGCTCAGCCGTCGACTTCAGTAAATGTGGCGATAGTGAAATCACCCAACATCGCCACGATAAATCCCGCCATCTTGCATTTCCAGAACCCGCAATTTCGGCCACCTTTGGTGCGCCCTCAGGCGCGCACGGATTTCGATCTGCCAACCCTGATTGCCCCGGCGGCGGTGCCGACCGACGCGCTGGTTTACGAGGCCCCAAAGGATTCTTCGAAGCGCTTCTTCCTGCCGGGATACGCCATCGCCGCCGCTCCGGGAGGTGCGGCGCGGGCAAAATGGGTTTCCTTCGAACCTTCGGGGAGCGGCTACCTGCTCACAGTCCATCTCGCGGACGCAACGCCTGCGACGCTCTCACAGGGGAACGCGCGACTCGATCCGCCAACCCGCTACCTGATCAGCGCCTCCTTGCAGGGCCGCGCCGCAAAATGGGACCTGACAACGGTCCCGTCTCCGCAGGGTGTCGCGCTCACACTGACATTGATCGTTGGAAATTTCGCCGACCGCGATTCGCTTTACGAAGCCATGACCGATCCGGCGGCGCAAGCCGTGCTTACTATTCGGCGCGCTGTGGACATCGTGGCGCCCAGCTTGGCGAGCGGCCAGACCTCCTACGCGCGTGTCGCGGCGGCGCTCGATACCGTACTGCCATTCACGTTCAGCAAGGACCTGGATGCGAATGTATTTGCGCGTCTGGGGGGCGCCCCTGCCGCGGTGCCCGGTTGGAGCACGTCTGGCGTCAACTGGAACGGGCGACGGTATGTTTACTTTCAGTCGCCCAGCCAGCCTTCCCAGATCTACTTCCTGCCAGACTCCTTCAGGGTCGGTCGGCAGGAAGATCAGCCGCGGCGGCCAGCACTGGCCGTGACGGCTCAAGGAACCGACGTCGGGAGTGTGGTGATGACGCTCTCCTACCTCGCGGCGCCGGTCTGGGACCCGCGCCGCATCGCGGACGCCGGTCCGGCGCTACAGCAGGCATTAGGCCTCAACGCGCCGCCAAGCCTCGCGCTATTTGAGGCGACCGGCGCCTCACTATTCCTCAACCTGCCGGGAGAGGATCCTGCAGCCGGAAACTCCCTCGTCGAGCAAAAAGGCGCACTGATCGACCTTGCAGCGGGAGTACAGGGGTCGGTGACGCTGGGGCTTGCGCAGTTCCGGGACGTCTACGGCGCGTTGTTTGATGAACGGAGCTCGCTGTTATCCGGCGAGGTGCGAGTGACAGTCGGCGAGGACGTGACGGCTATCCCGTTCACGGCTCGGATCAGCGACATGAACGAAGACATCGTCACGATAAGTTCGTCGGTCGACGTTCGCGGCAATATCATGACTGCGACCCTTACCAACGCGATCGAAAGTCCGGTTCACGTCGAGAGCCTCACTGGCGCCATCGTGCGCGGCGGCCAACCGATCACGTCGGCGATCGCCGCGGAAAACCCGCATCTTCCGACTGACTTGAAGCCGGCTGGAAAGGATCCGCACAGTGATCCACCCGGCGCCCTGGCCGCCACGCTTTCCCCGTCCACGACGCAAGAGGTCGCGCAATCCGTAGGGAGCGTGATTGGGGGCCTGTTTGGCGGGGGAGGCAACATTGCGGAGCAAGCGTTGGGCGCGCTGGGGGGCTTGGCCTCGCAGCTTTTGGATGCGTCGTGCACGCCGCAATTCGACCTCTCTCACGTAACTGCGGTTCCGGATCCAAAAGCCACGTGGCAGGCGATGATGCAGGACCAAGTTGTCGGTCCCGTGTCGCGCAATCTGACACTGAAGTTTGTCGCTGCAATGTTGACGAAACCGTCGTCCGCGCCTGCGACGCCGCCATCGTCGCAGGACGCGGTATTGGCGGTGCAGGTCGTATTTGATAGCGGCCAGACCGTAACGTTTGATGGAAGCCAGACCGCCGACGCCGCGGGGTTCATCAACCAGACGCTTAAGATGAGCGTGCCCATGGACGCGTTCGTCCTCGGGACGGGGCCGACCGACACCTACAAATACCGCACCGACGTTGTCGCAGGAGCGGGCATCAAGCAGGGGACTTGGACGACGGACAATCGCGACACACTGTTCATTATCCCGAATTGATATGGACGAGCTCGGAGATCTGCCGGACTTCCAGGCTTCGTTGGGAGCCGGCGCCACCCAACTCTACGCGCCCTTCGGCAGCGGGCAGTTCGTCGTATTGCCGGCTGGCGCGGTCTTGGCAGTGGTCTCAGGCCAGCCCGGTCTCGCGCTGAGCCTGGTGCGCCGTCCCGATCAGCCTGGATCCACAGGCAATTACGCGATGCTTGACATTCAGATAACGGACGACTTCCCGCTCGACGCCGCGCTTTCGCTTGCGCGGGGCCTGAGCAGCGGCGCCACTGTGCGGCCAATTTCGATTGACCTCGGCTTCGCTCGGCTCATTCCAGGCGGCCCCGGTATCGTGTTGCCTCCGGAAATGACGGCGCCGACGCCGCTCGGCTGGGCTACTCCTGAGGGTGCGCGCTGGACGCATAATCTTGACGTGTCGACGGGAGAGCTGATCAAGGGCGCAATCCTTGGCGGCGCGCTCCTGTTCACCGCGCGGATCGAGTTCTCTATCCGCGGCGTGGCCCCGCGTGCGCCGGCGATGGCGGACTTTGTCCCGGCCGATTTGCTGGCTGCGCTGCTGGCCGGCCGGCCCGACGGCTTGATCGCAGCGCCGGAACTGGTCGAGCGCCTGCAAGACCCGGCTTTGCCATTGGGCGTAGAGGGCGGGGTAGCGCGCGACCGGGTGTCGCAGATTTTGGCCGACCGCCTTGCGGCCGCCTATGGCAGCCTCGTTCCTGCGCCGGCCGCGACCGATCCGCCGTACTTCCGGCTTGCAAAGCCTTCCTCTGCAGAACGGGTACGATGGGATCTCGGGACGCCCACTGCCGTCTCCCGTGCATTCGTCCTGCAAGTTGATCCCCTCTCCGGCCTACGCTCAGCGGCGGACCTGGCTGCGCTTATCCATGAGGTTACGATCCCTCCGCTTGACCTCGGGATGCGGGAGATTGTGGCCACCGCGAATCTTCCCCCCAACCGCGTCGGGTTGCCGGCCGTCGGCGCGCGCGTCAGCCTGCCGCCCGCGCCGCCGGGCCGGCCCAGCGGTATCGACAAGACGGCGATGTTCACCCCGCCAGACGACCAAGCTC
>JBAUXQ010000528.1:0-2348 GCA_049584355.1 Roseiarcus sp.
TGGTCATACTGATTCTCACTACGCAGAGAGGGGACGATCGCCTTACCCAGCGGCGCGAACTGCTCAATCTGGAGCTGACGATCTTGAGCGAGCAAAAGATCGCCAAGGTGGTCGCGCTACTTGAGGAGCTTCGCCAAGACAGCCCACACCTCCACAATCGGGTCGATGAACTGGCCGAAGTGATGGCTCGACCGGCGGACCCTCAATCGGTGATCGACGCAATCAAGGAGAGCCATTCGAGTACATTGCCGTGAACGCGCCGTCTGACCTGGCCGTCAAACAATCGAAATGGCCGACGTTTCGTGACGTCTTGGGACTCGGACTCATCACGGGCGCATCGGACGACGTTCCCAGTGGTATTGCCACCTATTACCAAGCAGGCGCGCAGTTCGGTTACAGTCTCGGGTGGACGCTGCTGTCACCTATCCGCTCATGTGCGCGATCCAGTTGATTGATCAGCGCCCAAATCGGCAGGGTCACAGGGCGCGGCCCTCGAGAGAACGGGATTCGACGTTAGCCGGTCATCGCAAACCGGCTTTCACTACGAGGACCACGTTTCGCGCCCGCCTTCGCGTTCCGACCTGAAAGCGGCTTGGTTGGGCGCAAGGAACGGGGGCGGGATAGTCGCGCAGTACGTCGTGTCTTGGGCCTGTCGAGTAAGTACTTTCCGAGGCTGCCTTCTCTCGGATTTCTCCCCTACCGTCTGAAAGCCAGACGCGAATGGCTCACCACCAAAGCCGTCACGCGTCTTCGGCAACACGCTACGGAGAGCAGTTATGGACAAGAACAGAGTCGCCGGTTCGATCAAGGAACTCAAAGGCGCCGGCGAAGAAGCCGTCGGCAAGGCGATCGGCGACGCCAAGCTGCAGAGCGACGGCAAGACCGACAAGGCCGTCGGCAAGATTCAAAACGCCGTCGGCGGTCTGAGCGACGCGGTGCGCGACGCGGCGAAGAAACCGTAAAGCAGTCGCTCCAGACGACTCTAACCTGCCGACAGGCCGAAGTATGAGCACAATTCTCCTTGTCATAATCCTGATACTCATTTTCGGGGGAGGCGGGGGGTATTATGCACACGGTCGCTACGGCGGCGCCGGTCTCGGCGGCGTCCTCGGCATCGTCCTGATTGTGCTTGTCGTCTTGTGGCTCGTGGGCCGGTAGGTAAATCGTGCGCGCGGGGTCAGTCCCCGCACCGCGCGCGACTTCCTTCGAGGGCGGTAGGCGGGGCGAGATCATATGGGACGCCAGCCCGGAGGGATTGGGGCGACTGCGAGACGATGATCGTGGGGTCCGCGCCAAGGCTGTGTAGCGTCGATCTGGAGTTTCGCCATGCCGGATTCAGATCAACAGCTTGAGATTGAAGCGCCCGAGGAATTATTAGCGGATATGCCGCTGCCGTCCGACGCGAAGACGTTCTTTCTCGGCGGGATTTTTGTTTTCTTGATGTTGACCGCGGCCTATGTGGCGAGTGAGATCGTCTTGCCGATGATCTTCGCGGTCATGCTCAATCTGCTGATGCAGCCGGCCTTGCGCGCACTCGAGCGACTGCGGACGCCCAGGGCGCTGGGGGCTCTCCTGCTCATACTTGTCGTGATCGCGACGATTGTCGGACTTGGCGCCGCCGTGTCCGGACCCGCCGAAACGTGGATAGCCAAGCTGCCTGAGGGCATTCCCCGCATCCTCGAGAGGTTGAGATTTCTTGATGCGCCTATCAATACGCTTCGGACATTTCTGGCGGCGGCCAATAGTTTCGGCGCCGCGGGCCCGCAGCGAAGCTCGGCCGGGCCTTTGGATGGCGGAGCGATTCTGTCGAGCGTCTTTGCCGGGACGCGAAGCTTGGCGAGCGGGCTGTTCACCACGGTAATATTTCTCTATTTCCTGCTTGTTTCGGGGGACAGTTTCCTGCGGCGGCTGGTCGAAGTCTTGCCCAGGTTCGCCAGCAAGCGGCAGGCGGTCGACATCTCGCAGCAAATCGGACACGATATTTCCGCGTATCTACTTACAATCACCCTGATGAACGCGCTTGTCGGCGCCGCGACCGCTCTTGTCATGTGGTGGACCGGAGTTGGCGATCCCGTTCTATGGGGGACTGTCGCATTCATTCTGAATTATGTCCCGATTATCGGGCCCGCCGCAGCCATTCTCATTTTCCTGTTCGCCGGCTCGCTCACGATCACCTCGACCTGGCAGGCCCTGCTGCCGGCGGCGCTCTATGGCGCCATCCATGTGATCGAAGGTGAAACGGTGACGCCAATGCTTCTCGCCAGACGGTTCACGCTCAATCCGGTTCTCGTGGTCTTCTCTTTCGTGTTCTGGTTTTGGCTGTGGGGCGTCCCTGGCGCGATCCTGTC
>JBAUXQ010000529.1:0-17658 GCA_049584355.1 Roseiarcus sp.
CCGGCGAGACCGAGGAGGATTTCAGGTTCCTGCTCGACTGGCTCGACGAGGCGAAGCTCGACCGCGTCGGAGCTTTCCCCTACGAGCCGGTCAAGGGCGCCGTCGCCAACGATCTCGGCCTCGAGCCCGTGCCGGACGCGATCAAGATGAGCCGGCACAAGCGCTTCATGCAGCACGCCCAGGCGATCAGCGCGAAGAAGCTCGCCGCCAAGGTCGGCAAGCGCCTCGAAGTCATCGTCGACGAAGGCGGCGCGACTCAGGCGAAGGGCCGCACCAAGGGCGACGCGCCGCAGATCGACGGGACGGTGCACATCACGACGCGGCGGCCGTTGCGCGCCGGCGACATCGTGACGGTCAGGATCGAACGCTCCGACGCCTATGATTTGTGGGCGATGGCGGCATGATGACGACGCTCAAGAGGCGCGGAGAGGCCTGTCCGCTTTGAACCGCCCCGGGCCGATATCCGCCCCCGTCGCCGCCCAAGCCCACGACGGCCTCCCCAATCGGCAGCGCCTCATGGCGTTCTCGACCCTGGCCATGGCGATCACCATGGCGGTGCTCGACGGCAACATCGTCACGGTGGCGCTGCCGACGATGGCGCGCCAGTTCGCCGTCGCGCCGGAGAACGCCACATGGATCATCAACGCCTTCCAGCTCGCGGTCACCGTTTCGCTGTTGCCGCTGGCCGCGCTCGGCGACATGGTCGGCTATCGGCGCGTCTACTGGTGGGGGCTCGCCGTCTTCACCGTCGCCTCGCTCGCCTGCGCCTTGGCGCCGACCTTCGCCGCGCTGACGTTCGCGCGCCTGGTTCAGGGCCTGGGCGCGGCCGGGATCATGAGCGTCAACATCGCGCTGATCCGCTTCATCTATCCGCACTCGCGGCTCGGCCAGGGGGTCGGCAACATGGCCGTGGTGGTCGCCGTGGCCAGCGCCGCAAGCCCGAGCGTCGCGGCGGCGATCCTTTCGGTCGCCTCCTGGCATTGGGTGTTTGTCGTCATCGTCCCGATCGGCGTGCTGGCGCTGGCGATGGCGGCGCGGACGCTTCCGGCGACGCCGCGCGCCGCCGGCCGCCTCGATCTGATCAGCGTCGGTCTCAACGCGCTCGCCTTCGGGCTCTTCATCGCCGGGGTCAATCGGGTCGGCCAGGGGGGAGCGCAATCGCCGGCGCTGATCGAGATCGGCCTGGGCGCGGCGATCGGCGTGGTCCTGGTCAAGCGGCAGCTCAAGCTCTCCGCGCCGCTGCTGCCGGTCGACCTCTTGCGCCGGCCGGTGTTCGCGCTGTCGCTGGCGACGTCGATCACGTCGTTCGGAGCGCAGAGCCTGGCCATGGTGGCGCTGCCGTTTTACTTCGAGGACACGCTCGGCCGCTCCGCCGCCGCCACCGGCCTTCTGTTGACGCCATGGCCGGTCGGAACCGCGCTGATCGCGCCAATCGCCGGTCGCCTGGCCGATCGATTCATCCCCGGCATCCTCAGCAGCATCGGCCTTCTCGTGATGGGAGCGGGCCTCGCCCTGGTTGCGCTTCATGTCGGCGATCCGGACCCCGGCTCGCTCGTCTGGCGGCTCGCCATCTGCGGCCTCGGCTTCGGCTTTTTCCAGTCGCCCAACAACCGGCTCATCATCGGCAGCGCGCCGCGCGAGCGCAGCGGCGGGGCGGCCGGCCTGCAATCGACCGGACGGCTGATCGGACAGTCCTTGGGAACGGCGCTGATGGCGGTCGCGTTCGGACGTGCGCCCCAGCATGCGACGTCGATTGCGCTTTGGGGCGCCGCGGCCCTCACGCTGGCCGGAGCGTGCGCGAGCGGCCTGCGGCGAGCGGACTGAGGGCGAAAGCTATGAGCCGCCCGGACTGCAGAACGAATCATAGAGCGCGCCAATGATCGACCGCGCCTTGTCGCTGGCGATGCTGTAGTAGATCGTCTTGCCGTCCCGGCGGGCCGAGACGAGGCCCTCGAGCCTCAGCCTCGCCAATTGCTGCGACACCGTCGACTGGCGCCTCGAGAGCAGCGCCTCCAGTTCGCCGACCGACTTTTCGCCGTGCAGGAGATCGCAGAGGATCATCAGCCGCGACTCGTGCGCCAGCGCCTTCAGAAATTCGCTCGCTTCACGCGCGCGCGGCGCCATGCGGCCGACGTCGACATTCGGTTGGGGCCGGAAGGCGTCCACGAGCGCCATGGCCGCCTCAGGGATCCCTATAGTCCTCCAGCCGGCCGATCGCCGGCGGCCGGCTCCGACGCAGGGACTTGCCGACCGTCTCGACCCGCCGCAGCACCCGCAGCATGTTTCGCGACGACATCTTCTCGAGGTCGCGCTCGGAGAAGCCGCGCCGGACCAGTTCGGCGAACAGGTGGGGAAAGCGGCTGAAGTCCTCGAGCCCGACCGGCGAAGCGCCGCCGAAATAGTCGGATCCGACGCCGACATGGTCGAGTCCTGCGGTCTCGACCAGTCGCACGATGTGGTCGGCGACCTGCTCGAGACTCGCCTTCGGCGCGGGGCCTTGCTTGGCCTCGACCTCGGCAAACTGCGCCTTGGGATCGGCCGCCAGCGGCGCCTTGCCATAAGGATCGCGCGAACGGCGCAGCCAGTCGCGCAGCGCCTGCGAGACGAAGCCGGGCACGAAAGTCGCCATCACCAGGCCGCCGTTGGCCTTGAGCCGCTTGAGAACGTCGTCGGGCGCGTTGCGTGGATGATCGCAGAGCGAATAGGCATTGGAATGCGACAAAGCGACCGGGGCTTCGGTCACATCGAGCACGCGGCGCATCGCCTCGTGCGACGTATGGGCGAGGTCGATGACGACGCCGAGGCGGTTGAGCTCGCCGACGACCGCGCGCCCGAAGGCGTTGAGGCCGCCGTTGCGCGGCGCGTCGGTTGCGGAATCCACCCAGTCCAGGCTTTCGTTGTGGCAGAGCGTCATCAGCCGCACGCCGGCGGCGCGCCAGATGCGCAGCGGGCCTAGCGAATTCTCGAGCCCCACGCCGCCTTCGACCGCGATGAAGGAGGCGATCTTGCCCTCCGACTTCGCCCTCGCGTAGTCCGACGCCTGTCGCGCCGGCAGGAACACGTTGGGATGAGCCTCCTCGATGCGGCGGATGAGGTCGATCTGCTCGAGCGCGGTGCGCGCCGGATGGGGCGCGTTGGTCGGCTGGAAGGCGGCCCAGAACTGGGCTCCGACCATGCCCTCGCGCAGACGCGGAATGTCGGTGTCGGCGCGCTCATGGACGCGGGTCAAATCGTAGGCGATGACGTCGCCGCGCGCCGCGCGGTCGACGCGGATCACCCACGGGAGATCATTGTGTCCGTCGATCAGCGGCGCGCGCTTGAGGACATCCCGCGCCACCGCGAGCGCATTGTCCGCCGTCACGGATCCATCGGCCATCGCGCCGCTCCTTTTCGTTCAATTGACCGGGACAGCGACGAACCGCACCTCGCCGTCGCCGTTCGACACCAGGAGCAGCGCCGGCTTCTTCGAATCCGTCTTCGCGCTGTCGATCGCCCTCGCAACGTCGCCCGGGTGTTCGACCGCCTGATGATTGACCTCCTCGATCACGTCGCCCGCCCGCAAGCCCCTGTCCGCCGCGGCGGAACCGGGATCGACCGACGTCACGACCACGCCCTTGACGCTGTCCTTGATCTTGAACGTCTTGCGCGCCTCGGCGCTGAGGGCGGAAAATTCCATGCCGAGCGCCTTGGCGACTGCATCCGGCTGCAGCGCGTCGTTGCCCTCGGTGGCGAGCGCGGTCTTCTGCTCTCCGTCCTCGAGCCGCCCGAGCGTCACCGTCTTGGTGAGTTCCTGGCCGTTGCGGACCACCACGACTTCGACCTCCCTGCCGACCGGCATCGACGCTACAAGACGCGGAAGGTCGCGCGACTCCTTGACCTCCTTGCCGTCGAACTTGACGATCACGTCGCCGGCCATCAGACCGGCGGGTTTTGCCGGGCCCTTTGCGTCAATGCCGGCGATGAGAGCGCCGCGCGCCGAGCCCAGATTCAGGCTGTCGGCGATGGTGTCGTCGACCGGCTGGATGCGAACGCCGAGCCAGCCGCGCCGGGTCTCATGGAATTCGCGCAATTGCGCGATCACCGGAACGACGGTCGCCGACGGGGTCGCGAAGCCGATGCCGATCGAACCCCCCGAAGGCGAAAGAATGGCGGTGTTGATGCCGATCACCTCGCCCTGCAGATTGAACAGCGGTCCACCCGAATTACCCTTGTTGATCGAGGCGTCGGTCTGCAGAAAGTCGTCGTAGGGGCCGCTGTCGATGTTGCGGTTGCGGGCCGAAATGATGCCGGCCGTCACCGTTTCGCCGAGGCCGAACGGATTGCCGACCGCCATGACGCCGTCGCCGACGCGCATCTTGCCGCTGTCGCCGAAGTTGACGGTCTTCAGCGGCTTGTCGCTCTCCACCTTCAACACCGCGACGTCCACCTTGGCGTCCTTGCCGACGACGGTGGCTTTGAGTTTGCGGCCGTCGGTGAAGATGACGACGATGTCGTTGGCGTCCCCGATCACATGATTGTTGGTGATGACGACGCCGCTCGGATCGATGACGAAGCCGGAACCCAAGGACTGAGCCCTGCGCGCGCGCGGTTGCGGATTGATGCCGTGATTCTTGAAGAACTCCTCGAACATCTCGTCGAACGGCGTGCCCTTGGGCAAATCCGGAGCAGCGCTGTCCTTATCGTCGACCGTCTGGGTGGCCGAGATGTTGACCACGGCTTCGGCGACCGCATCGACAAGATCGGCGAGATTGGTCGGCCGCGCCTGGGCGAAGGCGGGATTGGCCGGCGCCAGCGCCAGGGGAGCGCCGAGGAGCGTCGAAGCGACCGCGAGCGCGACCGCCGACCGGGCATTGCGGCGATGCGTCGCCGACTTTCGCAGCGCGTCGTGCAGCATGAGTTTCTCCTCACATTCGTCCATCGGTCCGGCGGGACATTGCTTCGCCGGAAAAGCGGTTAGAGCAGCGAGCGGGACGCCCAGACGATCGCCACGCCGAGAAACGCGGCGCCGAGACCGATCCCGCGCAATTTCGACGGATCCTCGCGGGCGGCGATCGCCATGCGCGTGCGCATCGAATTGGTGAAGCCGGCCATCAGCATCCCTTCGATCGCCAACACCAGCCCGATGGCGACGCTGAAATCGCGCATATCTCAGTCCGCCTTGGCCGACGGCGCAGGCACAGGAGCCGTCGCGGCTTCGGGAGCCGGCGTCGGCGTCGAGAAGTAGCGGAAGAAGTCCGACTTCGGACTCATGAGCGCCCGCGTCTGGCCGTTGGCGAAACTGTTCTGATAGGCCTGCATCGAGCGGTAGAAAGCGAAAAATTCCGGATCCGCGCCATAGGCCTCGGCGAAGATGCGATTGCGCTCGCCGTCGCCCTCGCCCCGGATCTGCTCGGACTGCTGCTGAGCCTGCGCGGTGATGACGGTGACCTTGCGATCGGCTTCGGCCTTGATCTGCTGGCTCTGCTGCGACCCTTGCGCGCGATAGGAGGCGGCGCGCTGCTGTCGCTCGGTCTGCATGCGCCGGAACACCGCCTCGGAGTTCTCCGCCGGCAGATCGGCGCGCTTGATGCGCACGTCGACGACCTGGAGGCCGAAGCGCTTGGCGCCAGTGATCATCTGGTCACGGATGTCGGCCATCAGCGCGTCGCGCTTGTCGCGCACGATGTCGGTAATCGAGGCCCCCGACAGGCTGCGGCGAAGCGCCGAATTCAGCATGCCGCCGAGTTGCGCGTCGGCGCCGCGGGTGTTGGTGACGGATTGATAGAAGAGCAGCGGATCATCGATCTTGTAGCGAACGAAGGCGTCGACCTCCAGGCGCTGATTGTCGGACACCAGCACTTCCTGGCGTTCGTTGTCGAGGGCGAGAATGCGCTTGTCGATATAGACGACCGTGTCGACGAACGGCCACTTGAAATAGAGGCCCGGGGCGTCAATCAAGTCGCGCACCGGTTGGCCAAAACGCAGAATCAGCGCCTGTTCGGTTGGATCGACGACGAACGTCGCCATCGACGCGACAATGATGGCGACGACTGCGATCGCGGCCAGAACGACGCCGTTCATCGACCACCTCATTTGCCGCTTGCTCCGGGCTTGGACTGCAACGGTTCGAGCGCGATATAGGGTACCGGCGGGCTGGCGGAGTTCGAATCGACGATTGTCTTGTCCATCGGGCCAAGCACGCGCTCCATCGTCTCGAGGTACATGCGCTCGCGGGTCACGCCGGGCGCCTTCTTGTACTGCTCGTAGATCTGGTTGTAGCGGGAGGTCTGGCCTTTCGCCTCGAGGATCGTCTGCTCGCGATAGGCGTTGGCTTCGGCGACGATGCGGGCGGCGCCGCCCTCGGCCTCGGGCACGACCTTGTTGGCGTAGGTCTCGGCCTCGTTGACTGCACGCTGCTGGTCCTGTTGCGCTGCGGTCACGTCGCGATAGGCGGAAAGGACCTGGCTCGGGGCGTCGACGGACTGCAGTTGCACCTGCTTCACGAGAACGCCGGCCCGGTACGTATTAAGCAGGTCCTGCATCCGCTTTTGCACATCGGCCTCGACCGACGCCCGGTCGGTGGTGAGGATGCCGTCGATGGTCTTCAGGCCAACGACCTCGCGCATGATGCTCTCGGCCACCGCCTTGACCGTCTCGCGCGGATTGAGGATGTTGAACACGTAGTCTTCAGGCTTGGCGGGATCGATCTGCCAATTCACCCTGAAGTGAACGTCGACGATATTCTTGTCCCCGGTCAGCATCTGGCTCTCTTCGGGAATATCCGCGCTCGCGCCAAGGCTGCGATAGCCGACCTCGGTGATCTGCTGATCCCAGACCGGAACCTTGATTACCGAGCCGATCGGCCAGGGCCAATTGGTGTTGAGGCCCGCGGCGGTCTTGCCGGTATAGCGGCCGAACACGAGATTGATCCCGACTTCGCTCGGCTGGACCGTATAGAACGTTCCCCAGGCGAACCACAGCAGGAGCGCGGCGAGCACAAGAAACAAGGCCGCGCGGCCGCCGAATCCCTTCCCTCCGCCGCCTCCCGATCCGCCAGGGGTCAATTTGGCGAGAGCCTCCTGAACGCGGCGGATGATCTCTTCGAGGTCGCCGGTCGGAGGCGGACCGAACGGCCCCTGCCCCCATGGGCCGCGCCCCGGCGACTTCCAGGGTCCGCCGCCTTGATTATTCCACGACATCCAAACCTCTTCCCGGCCGCCGGCCGGCGCGTTGGCCGCTTATATAGGCATGTCCGGGGAACCGGCAACGGACGCCCGCGGCGCCTGCCGTCCGCGGGAGCCCTGGATCATCGGACCTTGCCTCAATCATGGGGCGCCGTTTCGCCCTCCTGGCCTATCGTCCGCGGCTCCGCCGCGCGCGGAGCGAGCGGAGTGATCCTCAGCGCGGCGATCCGATTACGCTGCTTGCGCAGCACCTCGAAGCGGAAGCCGTGAAAGCTGAAGGTCTGGCGCGGCTCCGGAATCGAGCGCGCCTCATGAATGACGAGTCCCGCCACCGTCGCGGCTTCATCGTCGGGCAGGTTCCAGCCCATCGCCCGATTGAGCTCGCGGATGGTCGCCGAGCCGTCGACCACGACCGAACCGTCCCGCTGCTTGCGCACGCCCTGCACGGCCACGTCGTGCTCGTCGCGAATATCGCCGACGATCTCCTCGATGATGTCCTCAAGCGTTATCAGCCCCTGCACGACGCCGTACTCGTCGACGACCAGCGCCGAATGCATCTTGCGGTCGAGGAACGCCTGCAGCTGGTCGCGAAGGGTCGTCGACTCGGGAATGAACCACGGCTTAAGCGCCAGATCCGCGATATTGAGCTTGCTTGCGTCGCCGCCGGCCGCGACATAGGCCCTGAGCAGATCCTTGGCGTGGAGTACGCCAATGATATTGTCCGGCTCGCCGCGCCAGAGCGGCATGCGGGTGTAGGGTGACGCGATGACTTCGCGCAGCAGCTCCTCGGGCGGCAGATCAGCGTCGATAAGCCGCATCTTGGTGCGATGAATCATCACGTCCGAAACAGGGATCTCGGACAACTCCAGGAGGCCGCCGAACATGTCGCGCTCGTCGCGCTCGACTTCCCCCTCCCGGTGCAGGATATCGACGGCCCCCATCAACTCATCATGGCCTGAGACCCCGGCGTCGTGGTCGACGAGCGAGACGCCGGCCACCCTCAGGACGCCGCGCACCAGCGCCTCGACCGCGCTCACGATCGGACCGAAAACGCGCACGAAGAACAGGACCAGCGGCGCGATCAGAAGCGAGACGCGGTCGGGATAGGCGATGGCGATCGTTTTCGGCAGCACCTCGCCGAAAATGACGATCAGCGCGGTCATGATGATGGTCGCGGCCAAGACGCCCCGATCGCCATAAAGGCCAAGCAGGACGCTGGTGGCGATCGCCGACGAGCCGATGGTGACAAATTGGCCGCCGAGCAGCATCGCGCTGATGAGGCGCCCACGCATGCCGATCAGGCGGGTGACGAGTTTCGCCCGGTTGTCGCCGGCCATCTCGAGCGCATGCATGCGCGCCCGCGACGCCGCGGTCAGCGCGGTCTCGGCGCCGGCGAAGAACGCCGCGGCGACGATGCTCAAGGCGATGACGACAATGTCGAGGCTATACGCCATGGATCGGTTTTAGCACGGGCGCATGCGCGAGTAATGCAGGCTAAGGCCGACTTTCACGTCCAAACGGCCATCTCGCGGGTCAGGAAAGCCGAGACGCTCGCCTCGTCGACGTCGCGAGCGACGAAACTCTGCCCGATGCCCCTGGCGAGAATGAAGGTCAGCCGGCCACGGTCGACTTTCTTGTCCTGGCGCATTGCGGCCAAGAAATCCTCGGTCCTCGCGTCGAAGCCGGGAATGTCGCGCATGCGGGTCGGAAGGCCGACCGCCTTCAAGTGGGCCTCGGCCCGCGTCGCGTCCTGCCCCGAGCACAAGCCGAGATCGCGGGAGAAGCGGAAAGCCGAGACCATGCCGATGGCGACGCCCTCGCCGTGGACGAGCCGCGCCGAATCGTAACCGGTCAGCCTCTCGAGCGCATGCCCGAAAGTATGGCCGAGATTGAGCAGCGCCCGCTCTCCCCGCTCCGTCTCGTCGGCGGCGACGACCCGCGCCTTGGCGGCGCAGCTGACCGCGATCGCTTCGGCGCGCGCCGGACCGCCAGCGAACGCGTCGCGCCAGTTCGATTCAAGGAACTCGAAAAAGCCCCGGTCGCCAATGAGCCCGTATTTGACGACTTCGGCGTAGCCGGCGCGAAATTCGCGCTCGCTCAGCGTATCGAGGCACAGGGTGTCGGCCAGAACCAGCGACGGTTGATGAAAGGCGCCGACGAGATTCTTGCCGTGGCGCGAATTGATCCCGGTCTTGCCGCCGACGCTGGAATCGACCTGGGCGAGAAGCGTGGTCGGGAGCTGGACCAGGCGAACGCCCCGGCGCAGGCTCGCGGCGCAGAATCCGGCGAGATCGCCGATCACGCCGCCGCCAAGCGCGATGACAATGTCCCGCCGCTCGATGCGCGCCTCGATCAGCGCGTCGCAAACGCGGGCGAATTCGGCATAGCACTTCGTGGCTTCGCCGGGCGGGCAGACGATCGGCGTCGAGCGCAATCCGGCTTGATCCAGGCTGGCGCTGAGGCGGTCGAGATAAAGCGGCGCGACGCGGGCGTCGGTCACGATCGCGCAATGGACGCCCGGCGCGATCCTTGCGATCTCGGCCCCCGCCTCATCGAGGACGCCCGGCCCGATCAGGATCGAGTAGGCGCGCGCGCCGAGCGGCACTTCCACTTTGCGCCTCACCTCCTGGACCGGCGCGACATCCTTGCCAAGGGTCACGTCGAGTCGCCGCAGGATGGCGTCGACGACCGTGTCGTGGGAGCCGTCGAGCGATTCGATGGTGAGGTCGGCGAGGGCGTAGGTCGGCGTCCGCTCCTCGAGCAGCCGACGGAGGGTCTGTTCCGGATCGGCCGTTTTCAAGAGCGGGCGGTTGGATTTCTTGCGCACGCGGGCGAGCAGAATGTCGAAACTCGGCTTCAGCCAGATGGAGACGCCATATTTTGCGATATTTTGGCGCGTCGTCGCATTCATGAAAGCGCCGCCGCCGGTCGCCAGCACCAGCGGCCCGCCATTGAGCAGGCGGGCGATCACCTTGCGCTCGCCCTCGCGGAAATAGAGCTCGCCGAACCGCTCGAAGATCTCGGAAATGGTCAGTTGCGCGCCGGCTTCAATCTCGGCGTCGGCGTCGACGAACGGCAGTCCGAGCTTGGCGGCAAGCCGCTTGCCGACCGAGGTTTTTCCGGCCCCCATCATGCCGACGAGAACCACCGAGCGGCCGCTGAGCGCGGCCGCCACCCGCTCGGCGTCGACCGGTTGGCCCTGAACCATGAACTCTTCCACTCGCCCAAAGCCCGTGTTCGCGCCGTCCCATACAGGACCCCGGCGGCGAATGCGAGACTGGCCGGCGCGCCCGCTTCGCGAGCCATCGTCAACCGTCTTGCGCGCGGCGCGGGTTCTTGCAACCATGTCGTTCGCGCGACAGCAAGCCTGCAGCGGTCGACAACGCCGGCGCCGTGTCATAAGGCTCGGTCATAATTGAGAAAACTGCGTCCGGAGGGACGCGTTCGGGTCGAGGGAGTGGATCGCCTTGCAATGGGACGCGCGCGGCGCCTCGCGGCGCGGCGCAACGCTTGAGGGAGGCCGATATTGAACGCAGCCAATCACGAAAATCGCGTCGCGGGCCCCCGTCTGATCGCGATCGTCGGACCGTTTCAGAGCGGCAAAACCAGCCTTCTCGAGGGGATTCTGGCGCGCGGCGGCGGCGTGGCGCGGCAAGGCACGGTGCGCGAAGGCACCAGCGTAGGCGATTCGAGCCCGGAGGCGCGCAGCCACGCCATGAGCGTCGAGTCCAATGTCGCCAGCATCGATTACCTCGGGGACCGGCTCACCTTCTTCGATGCTCCTGGCTCGATCGAATTCATCCACGACATGCGTTACGCCCTGCCGGTCTGCGACGCCGCCGTCGTCGTTTGCGAGGCCGATCCGCGCAAGGTCCCGGCGCTGCAGGTCATCCTTCGCGAGCTCGAAGAGCTCGGGTTGCCGCGCATCCTGTTTCTCAACAAGATCGATCAGGCGGCCGGGAGCTTGCGCGAGACGCTGGAGATGCTCCAGCCGGCCTCGCGCACTCCGCTGCTGTTGCGCCAGATTCCGGTATGGGAGAACGGCGTCGCCACCGGATTCATCGATCTCGCGCTCGAGCGCGCTTTCGTCTACCGCGAGGCCGCGCCGTCCAGCGTCATCGAAATGCCGGCTGGCGTCGTCCCGGAGGAAAAGCAGGCGCGCTATCTGATGCTCGAGAAGCTCGCCGACTATGACGACGCGCTGATGGAGCAATTGATCAGCGACATCGACCCGCCGAAGGACCTCGTCTTCGACGACCTGGCGCGCGAATTGCGCGAGGGGCGCGTCGTGCCGGTGCTGATGGGCTCGGCGACCGGCGGCCATGGGGTCACCAGGCTGCTCAAGGCGCTCCGGCATGAATCGCCGGGCGTCATCCACACTCGCAAACGGCTCGGGATCGACGACAAAGGCCCGGCTCTGGCGCAGGTGATCCGGACGATCCACACCGCCCACGGAGGCAAGCTGTCGCTGGCCAGGGTGCTGCGCGGCGCCTTCGCCGACGGGGCGACCGTCGTCAACTCGCGCGGGGTGGAGGAGCGCATCGGCGGCCTGGCCCGGCTCATGGGCGCGGTATCCTCGAAATTGACGCGCGCCGAGGAGGGCGACACCGTCGCTTTCGCCCGTCTGGAGAACCTCGCCACCGGGGACCGGATCGCCGACGGTAGAGCTCAGCCGGCGGCCGCCGCGATTCCCTCCGCTCCGCCCCCCACTCAGGGGGTCGCCATTCGCGTCAAGGACCGAAAGGACGAGGTGAGGCTCGCGAGCGCTTTGGCCAAGCTGTGCGAAGAGGATCGCGCGCTCTCCTATGTCCAGGACGCCGAGATGTCCGAACTGAAGCTGTTCGGACAGGGCGAGATGCACTTGCGCGTCACCACCGAGCGGCTCGCCGACCGGTTCGGGGTCACGATCCAGGCGCATAAGCCGTCGGTCGCCTATCGCGAGTCCATTCGCGACTCGGTCACCGTGCGCGGGCGGCACAAAAAGCAGTCGGGCGGGCATGGCCAGTTCGGCGACGTTCTGGTCGAGGTCGGCCCGCGCGGCCGGGGCGAGGGATTCGCCTTCGCCGAGCGGGTGCACGGCGGATCGGTGCCGAGGCAGTATTTTTCGTCCGTGGAGGCAGGCGCGCGCGACGCGATGACGCGCGGTCCGCTCGGATTTCCGGTGGTCGACGTGTCGGTCAGCCTGCTCGACGGCTCGTATCATACGGTGGACTCGTCCGACATGGCTTTCCGCGCGGCGGCCAAGCAGGCCCTTGATGAGGCCCTCGTCAAGGCGCGCCCGGTGCTGCTCGAGCCGATCCTGTCGGTGACGATCTACGTGCCGACCGATGCGCTGGCGCGAGCCAGCGCGCTGGTGAGCGCGCGGCGCGGCCAGATCCTCGGCTTCGAAGCCCGGGAGGGTTGGGCAGGATGGGAGGCGCTGCGGGCGCTGATTCCGGAGGCCGAGATCGGTGATCTGATCGTTGAATTGCGCTCCGCGACCTCGGGCGTCGGCGCGTTCGAAACCAAATTCGATCACTTGGCCGAACTTTCGGGGCGCGCGGCGGATCTGGTGGTCGCCGCGCGTCAGAAGGCGAACGCCTGAACTTCGGCGGGCATCGAGCGCGAGCGCCGGCTGTACAGGCGCGCGGCCTTCGCATAAGGGAGCAGCGCCCCGCCTCATCTTGGAGACGACGCCGATGACTGAAGCCACGACCGAAGCGAACCGTCTCGCGACAGTGTTCGGCGGGTCGGGATTCCTCGGCCGTCATATCGTCAGGGCGCTGGCGCGCAAGGGATGGCGGATCCGCGTGGCCGTGCGGCGCCCCGATCTTGCCGATTTCCTGAGGCCGCTTGGCGGAGTGGGACAGATCCAGCCGGTTCAGGCCAATGTCCGCTTCCCGGATTCGATCGCCGCGGCGCTCGAGGGCGCAAGCGCAGCCGTCAATGCGACCGGCGTTAAGGCCGAGAGCGGGGCGCAAACTTATACGGCCGTCCATGTCGAAGGCGCGCACGCGCTGGCGCGCGCCGCGAAAAGCGCCGGCGTCGCGACTTATGTGCATGTCTCGGGGATTGGCGCGGACCCGAAATCCTCTTCGCCCTATATCGCCAGCAAGGGCCTGGGCGAGCAGGCGACGCGCGATACGTTCCCCGATGCAATCGTCATGCGTCCGTCGGTCGTATTCGGCCCGGAGGACGATTTCTTCAACCGCTTCGGCGCGCTGGCATGCCATCTGCCGGTTTTGCCGCTGCTGGCGGGCGGCGAGACTCGCCTGCAGCCGGTCTATGTCGGCGACGTCGGACAGGCGGCCGCCGCGGCGCTCTCCGGCTTGGCGAGAGCAGGCGCGATTTACGAGCTCGGCGGTCCGAAGACGATGACGCTGCGTGAAGCGGCCGAGCTCGCGCTGCGCGCGATCGATCGCCGTCGACCGCTGGTCAGCGTGCCGCTCGGTCCGTCGCGTTGGATCGCAGCGTCGACCGAGCTCGCCGCCAGGGCGACATTCGGGCTTTTTCCGAAATTGTTGACGACGACCCGCGATCAAGTCGATTTGCTGGCGTCGGAAAACATCGTCTCCGCCGAGGCGGAAGCCGAGGGACGCGTCCTGAGGGCGCTCGGCGTGGAGCCGCAGCCCGCCGAGACGATCATCCCATCCTATCTGGTGCGGTTTCGCCGAACAGGACAGTATGAGGTTCAACGTTCGGCGTGAATGTCTTTGGGCGCGGCTGTCTCGGCTGCGCGCCGGTCCGGCGTTGCGTTGACGCCTCAGCGTCGATGGATTGATATTGATGTGGACCGCGATTTCAGGGCATGAAGGCGCGGCGAAACTTCGGGGTCGTTTCGAGTTGGGGATATTCGGTGATCAAGTCTGAGCTCGTGCAGCGCATGGCGGCCCGCAATCCGCACCTTTATCAGCGCGACATCGAGAACATCATCGACGCCATACTCGGCGAGATCGCCAACGCCCTCGCGCGTGGCGAGCGCGTCGAACTGCGCGGCTTCGGCGCGTTCTCGACTAAGCAGCGTCAGGCTCGCACCGGCCGCAATCCGCGCACCGGCGACAAGGTGCCGGTCACCGAGAAGCTCGCGCCGTTCTTCAAGACCGGCAAGGAAATGCGCGAGCGCCTCAATCGAGGCGCGGTCGAGCGGGTTTAGATCCTTCGTGCAGCCGCTCGGGCATGAGCCGGGTCGGGCTCGGCGGGTTGGGCGGATGGAGCTTGCATGGTTAGGTTCCTGAAGATCGCCGTCTACGCCCTTGCCGCAATCGTCTTGTTGGGCTTTGCCTTCGCCAATCATCACTTGGTGACGGTTTCATTCGATCCGTTCGCTTCGATCGACAGCGCTGCGTTGTCGATCGACGCGCCGCTCTATGCGATCGTCATCGTGGCCGCCATGTTCGGCGTCGTCGCGGGCGCGTTTGCGACCTGGTTGTCGCAAGGGCGCCATCGGAGAACCTCGCGCCAAAGCCGGCTCGAAGCAAACAAATGGCGAGCCCAGGCCGAGGCGCTGAAGGCCGCCCAGTCACAGGAGGCGCCGCGGCGCGCCTTGCCGCACGACCGCTAATCGACGGCGTGCGGTCTTCGCGGCCCAATTGAGCTCAGCCGATGAGGGCGTTGAGCCAGAGGGTCAGAGATTCGCCCGGCTCGGCGGGCACGGCGTATTCGGGCCTGGCGACGGTCTGCCGCGCGTGCGCGCGCGCTTCCCCCGGCGTGACGCCGTAAACCTCGTGGAACAACCGGCTGAAGGCGCTCACATTCTTGAATCCGAGCTGATAGGCGATAAATCCAATCCGCCGATTGGAGAATTCGGCCGCGGTAATCTCCTGATAGGCCCGGCTCAGGCGCACCTTGCGGATATACTTGGCGATGCCGCCGGCTGGCTCGAACAGCCGATAGAGCGAGGCCCGAGACAGGCCAAACTCGGCGGCGATCGAATTCGCGCTCAGCTCCGGCGACGCGAGTTTGCGATCGATGTAGCGCCGAACGGTCACGAACGAAGCCAACGGCGGCGGGACCACGCGGTCGCCGGCTCGCGCGAGCGCCGGCGCGATCGATTTGGCCGCCAGGGCGACCAGACCCTCGGCGATCGCGTCGAAATCGCTCAGCCGCATCTCTGGCGCCGACCCGGCGAAGGCCCGCATGGTCGCGCCTATGACCGCCCCGGCGGGCGACTCGGCCTTGAGAACCAGACCGTGCAGCGCATTTTCATCCGAGACGAGCGGCAGAATCCGGTCGCGCACGGTCCACAGCGTCACCCCGTCCACCAACCCATCCGGCGCCGATTGACGCATCGTCAGCGACTGCGACAGGTCGACGAACACGACGTCGCCGGGATCGGCGCGCATCGCACCATCGCCCGCGAGCCCCGTGGCCGAGCCATTGATCTGGAGGCAGATCGCAATCCGCCCCTGGGCCGCGCTCGCCGACCTCCGAACGAGCGAAAGGGGCGAATGGCGGCTTGCGCTCAACACGTAACGCGCCGAGGCGTGGACATCGATCTCGCCCCGGAAAGCCGCAATCTCCGAGGGAGTCGCGCGGACTTCGAACACCTCGCCCAGCGCGCAGCGCCACTGGACGAACAATTCCGTTGGGGCGCAATGTTCGGGCTTGAGGCGCAGTCGACGCAGACTGGGCGACGGAGAACTCCCCATCCCTTCATCCTGCGACCTTTTCAGCCGCGCCGCAAGCGAAGCACGAACGCCGCCGAAAGGGTCCCGGCCGCCACGCGCTTCGGCCGCGGCCTCGCGTCGAATGCGCTTTTGCGATTGACGTCCAATCGAGTTGACGAAGGGGCCTATTCGCGATAGCTGGTCGACTGCTTACTAAAGGTAAGGGCGTCCATAACCCAATTGAGAGCGAACCCGCGAAGATCACTCGCGGCGCTGCATCGGGTCGATAAAAGTTTCGCCTTTTGCTGCACGATGTATTTTTATCGGGCGGCGCAAAACAACATCAATGCCGGCGCCGGGGGGCATACCCCAAAGACGATGGCAATGGACGCCCAGGCTTTCTACTTCGGTCGAGTGTATAGAATATTCGGATGGGCTTGAGCTTGGTGAAATCGGGCGGAGCGCGAGCGTCCGGCCCGGCAAATCCGAGGACGGTATGAAAGGCGTTCTGCTTGGAATCAGTTCGGGCCTCGATCAGGCGCTCGCCCGTCTGAACGGCCGTCTGTTAAACTCGGCGTGGGGCATGGACATCGGCTCGGGATGTCGCATTTCGTTGACGGCCACGCTCGATAAGACCAACCCCCGCGGCGTCCACATCGGAGCCGATACCGACGTATCGTCCCCGGGCCGACATTCTGGCCCATGATTCCGTCCATCTTCAGCACGTCGACACCCGGATCGGCGAGCGCTGCCAGATCGGCGTCGGCGCGGTCATCTATCCTGGGGTCAAGGTGGGCGACGGTTGCATCGTCGCCCCGGGCGCAGTTGTCATGCGTGACGTCGCCGCCGGTTGCGTCGTCGTCGGCAACCCGGCCAGGGTGGTGGAGAAAGACATCCGGACCGGAAAATACGGGGTGAGGCTCGACGCGGCCGCCCCGGAAGGCTCCGATGGACAGCCAGCCGCTCCGGACAAACGCGACAACGAAGCGCGCGACAAGATCGGCGCTCTTTCATAAGCGCGGCGCGTCCTCGCGCTCCAGGGCGGACCGGTCAAAGCGCGAACCAAATCCCTATTCGACCGTTGAATTCATAGCCTGCCGCTGCCTCCACGTCGGCTTCCCATCCGGGATCGCCAGCGGCGAGGCTTCGTAGACTCCCCGCGCGACGGCGCGGGCGACGCATTCGGCGGCGAGCATGCCGATCTCGGTCAGGTCGCGAAGGTCGGCGGTGACGCTTGCCCGCGCCGTCGCGGCGGCGAAGACGACGTCGTTGTCCATCGGCGCATGAGCGGGGCGCAGCACGCCGTCCATCTCCGCAACGATGTTGGCTGCGTCGGCCGCTGTGGTGACACGTAGCAGGCCGTGCTTCTTGAGGTCCTGAGCCGAGTAGTTGCACAGTCGCTCTTTGACTTGCTCCGCAAAGCGGTTGAGGTCCGCGTCTTCATTTACGTTGAGCCGCGGCAGGATCTCCACCAGATCCAGGACATTGGTGACCAGCGAGCCGTGGAAGCGCGACTCCGGTTCGTTCAGCCGGTCGACCATGTGGGCGACCACCTCGCGCAGCCGCTTCCAGAGGTCTTCTGTTCCGCGCATCAACGATTCGCGGACGTTGGCATCGATCTCGCGCGAGACCCGCGCCTGCTCCTCGGCCGACATCTGGACACGGAAGTCCGCGCCAGACGGGATGGGCAGCACCTCGAGCTTGACGCCAAATTTCTTCCTCAGCTTTTCCACAGCCGGGTAGTCCTCCTCGCGGAAAAGCCCGTTCAGTTCCGGCCTCACCTGCTCGATGTACTGGGGATAGACGCGGAGAAAACTCTCCACTCCCTGTTCAAAACCGGCCTCGAACTCGCGCATGCGCTCCATGAGATCGAAGTAGTAGTTGGATGGCAGAAGCCGGAACCCCTCGTC
>JBAUXQ010000530.1:0-11691 GCA_049584355.1 Roseiarcus sp.
TTTCCCGCCAAGAAGGGGCCCTATCGCATCGCGCTCGCCAATGGATTCATCGCCAATACCTGGCGCATCCAGATGATCCAGACCGCCAAGGCCTATGCGGCGCAGCCCGATGTCGCCGCCAAGCTTAAGGAGTTCAAGGTCGTCTCGACCGGCGAGGACGTCGCCGCGCAGATCGCGGCAATCAACAATTTCATCGATTCCGGATATGACGCGATCGTCACCGACGCCCAGAATCCCGAGGCGTTCAAGCCGGTCATCAAACGCGCCAACGCCGCCGGCGTCGTGCTTATCGCGTTCGACAACATTCTCGACACCGATGAGGCGATCAACGTCAACGTCGACCAGAAGGGTCTCGGCGTTTACTGGGCGAAGTGGCTCGCCAGCCACCTTCCCAACGGCGGCAAGATCCTGGAAGTGCGCGGTGTCTCCGGCACCTCGGTCGACAAGGACCGTCACGACGGCATCCACGAGACCCTCGACGCGACCGGCAAGAAATGGGACGTCGTTGAGGTCTATGGCAAGTGGGACGATCCGACCGCGCAGAAAGTGACCGCCGACGCGATCGCGGTGCAGAAGCACTTCGACGGCTATACCGCCCAGGGCGGCGACACCGGCGTCGTTCAGGCGATCATCGACGCCAAGCAGCCGTTCGGACCGTTTGGCGGCGAGACCGAGAACGGTTTCCGGAAATTCTGTGCGAAATACTCCAGCGAGGGGCTAAAGTGCGCGTCCGGGGGCACCGGGCCTGCCCAGGTCGCGGTCGCGATCAAGGTCGCGCTCGCCGCCCTTGACGGCCAGGTCGTGCCGCAGTCCATCAAGCTGCCTCTGGCGCTCGCGGAAGATCCCAACTTCAAGGACGGGGTGAACTATTACGCCGACCAGTCTGACAATTTCTTCGTCGGCAATTCCTTTCCGACCTGCGGGATCAATTTCACTGCGCAGGAGATCATGGGGCAGTCGAAGGAAAACAAGTAGTCTGAAGCGCGAGCCCCGCGGAACAGAATCGTTCCGCGGGTTGCCGCGCAGGCCGGCGCGTCGCGCCGCCTACTGGCGCTCTTCTCTCGAGGTTTGGCGGCGTGACGCAACTTGAGCCGACGGCCTCGCCGATTTTGCGCATGGAGGGCGTATCCAAACGTTACGGCGGCGTGCGGGCGCTCGCCAGCGCCGATCTCGTTGTGTTTGCGGGGCGCATTCACGCGATTCTCGGCGAGAACGGCGCCGGCAAGTCGACGCTCATCAAGATCTTGGCGGGCGTGGTGGCGCCGGATTCCGGACGCATCGTCCTCGACGGGGCCGAGGTCGCCTTCGACTCGCCCGCCGCCGCCAATCGCGCCGGGATCGTGTGCATCTTCCAGGAGCTGTCGCTCGTTCCTGACCTTTCGGTCGCCGACAACATCGCCATCTCCAATCCACCGCGGCGCTTCGGAATGATCGACCGACGCGCGCAGCGGCGCCTCGCCGAGGAAGCGCTCGAGCGCGCCGGCGCGCCGGACATCCATCCGCTGGCGCTGGTCAAGGATCTGCCGCTGTCGCGCCGCCAGATGGTGGAGATCGCCAAGGCGCTGGCGCGCAAGCCCCGCGTCCTCATCCTCGACGAGGCGACCTCGGCCTTGACTGCAGCCGACGTCGCCAAGGTGTTCGTGGTCTTGAAGCGCTTGCGCCAGGAGGGTCTTGCGCTCCTGTTCATCTCCCACCGCATGCATGAGATCGCCCAGCTCGCGGACGAATGCACAGTGTTCAGGAACGGCGCCAATGTCGCGACCTACGCCGCCGGAACCAAGACCGACAACGAGGTCGTCGAGATGATGATCGGGCGCGAATATAGCCACGTTTTTCCGCCGAAGCCGGCCGCGCGGGCGAACGGCGCGGCGCCGCTCCTCGAGGTCAGGAACCTGAGCTGGACCGACCGGCTGCGCGACATTTCGTTCACCGCCGAAGCCGGCGAAGTCGTTGGACTGGGCGGCCTCGACGGGCAGGGCCAGCGCGAACTGCTGCTGGCGCTGTTCGGCGTCCTGCGCGGCGTATCGGGCGAAATCCGGGTCGCGGGCGCGCCGGTTTCGCCATCGAGTCCGCATGCGGCGAAAGCGAAGTCGATCGGCATGGCGCTCATTCCGGAGGATCGCAAGACCGAAGGGTTGATGCTGCCGATGTCGGTGCGCGAAAACCTCTCCTTCGCCGCGCTTGGGCGGGTGTCGAGAGGCGGAGTCGTCGATGCGACGCGAGAGAGTAAGCTGGTCGGCGAGATGATCGACTTGCTCGAGATCCACACCGCAGGAACCGACGCCCCGGCGGGCTCGCTGTCGGGCGGCAATCAGCAGAAGGTCGTGATCGCCAAGTGGCTGATGGCCGAGCCGCGCATCATTCTGCTCAACGATCCGACGCGCGGCATCGACGTCGGCACCAAGCAGGAGATCTACGTGCTTTTGCGCCGCCTCGCCGACGCCGGCGCCGCGATTGTCTTCTACACCACCGACTATGACGAATTGATCGGCTGCTGCGATCGGGCGCTGGTGCTCTACGACGGCGCGGTCAAGCGGGTGCTGTGCGGGGCCGAGATCACCGAGCGCGCGCTCATCAGTAGCGCGCTCAACATTGGGACCGAAGCGGAAGCCGCTGCGGGACCGCGGCAATGAGCGACTGGCGGTATCGACTCGCCCAGAATCGCGGGACGCTGCTCGCATTCGTTTTTTTCGTCGTCATGTTCGCAATCTACTCGAGCAATCATCCGGCCGGCTTCAGCGCCAATGTCGTCCAGACCGCAGCCAATAAGGGCGTGCTTCTGGCGCTCGTGGCGATGGCTCAGACTTTCGTCGTCATCACCGCCGGCATCGATCTTTCGGTCGGCATGGTGTTCGTTCTGACCAATTGCCTGGCGTCGTGGATCGTGGTCGGCACGGCCACGACCGCTGCGCTCGGCGTCGTCGGCGTACTCCTGACCGGTGTCGCGTGTGGCGCGCTCAACGGGCTCATCGTCATCTACGGGCGATTGCAGCCGATCGTCGCCACCATCGCCAGCGGCGCCGTTTTCTTCGGCCTCGCCCTGTTGCTGCGGCCGGTCCCCGGCGGCGACGTCTACGGGCCGCTGGCCGATGCGCTAACCGGGCGCATTTTTGGCGTCGCCCCCGCGAGCCTCGTCGCGCTCGCCGCCGTCGTGGTCATCCTTTGGATTCCCTATAGCCGGTCGGCGATCGGCCGGGCGGCTTACGCCGTGGGTTCGTCGGAGTCCGCAGCCTACATGTCGGGGGTTCCGGTCGACGCGGCCAAGTTCTGCGCCTACCTTCTGTCGGGATTGGCCGCTTCGCTCGCCGGGTTGTTTCTGACCTTTGTCACCTATTCCGGCGAAGCCTCCTCGGCCAACGGCGGCTCGTACACGCTGTTCTCGATCGCCGCGGTGGTGCTGGGCGGCGTGTCGCTGTTCGGCGGATCGGGGAGCGCAATCGGCGCGATCTTCGGCGCGCTGATGTTTCGCACCATCGGCGACCTCATGTTCGTGTTCAATCTCGACCCGCTCTGGCAGCCGCTGTTCCAGGGCCTGGTGCTGCTCGCCGCCGTCTGCGTCGGCTCGGCGCGGCTGTTTCAGGTTCGCAATCGCCTGGAGCTGTTCCCATGAGCGAGGGGACGCAAACGCGACTGACCGGCGCTCTCCTGCGCCGTGTCGATCCGCCGGTCGCGATCGCCTTCGGCTGCATTATCGCCATGCTGCTCCTGGGCTCGCTCTACTCGCGCAGCTTTCTGTCGCCGGAATATCTGCTGCAGCAATTGAAGGTCGCCTCGTTCCTCGGCGTGATCGCCACCGGCACGATGATCGTCATTCTGCTCGGCCAGATCGACCTCTCCGTCCCCTGGGTGGTCGCGGTCGGCGGCATGATGTCGACCGCGGCGACGGGGTGGGGCCCGGTCGGCGAAGCGATGGCCATTCCGTTCGGCATCGCCTGTGGCGTCGTCCTTGGCCTCCTCAACGGCTTCGGCGTCGCCTATCTGCGCATTCCCTCGATGATCATCACGCTGGCGGTCAACGCGGTCGCCCAAGGGCTGATGGTGGTCCACACCGGCGGCTTCTCGCCGCAGGATTCATCTTCGCCGGCGATGCGCAAGCTCGCCACCGGCGATTTCCTGTTCGGCCTGCCGAACGCGCTTCTCGTCTGGGCCGTGGTCGGCGCCGGCGCGATCTTCCTGCTCAACCGCACCACCTTCGGCCGCGCCGTCTACGGCATCGGCAATCGCGAGCGCGCCGCCTATCTCTCGGGCATCGACACCCAGCGCGTCGTTCTGATCGCTTTCGCCATCGCCGGCGGATTGTCCGCGTTCGGCGGCGTGCTGCTCGCCGGCTACGCCAGCAAGGCCGCCCAGGCGATGGGCGACGCCTACCTGTTGCCGGCGATCGCCGCCGTCGTTCTCGGCGGCGCTTCGATCCTCGGCGGGCGCGGCAGCTATCTCGGCACCATCGCCGGCGTCATTCTCATCACGCTGCTGCAATCCATTCTGTCGGTGATCCAGATGTCGGAGGCGGGCCGGCAGATCACCTACGGCGTCGTCATCATCGCGATGCTGTTGCTGTACGGGCGAGAGGGCAGGGCGCGTTAGGCCGGCCAAGATCAGGCAGACGCTTCAATCCCTTGCGTCGGGCCCTTGGCCCAACGAATATCGCACCCGCGCCAAATCCACGGTTTCGGCGTCGGATGTCGATGCATGAGTTTCCTGGATCAGCTGGCGTTTGGACCTGGCGGCGATCGAAAGGCCTGGGCGAGGGGCCTCCTGATAGCGCTCGCCGTTCTCGCGCTCGCCGGCGGGCTCCTCTATTACACCGTCTCGGGGGACTATGCGTTCCTGAGGGCTTCGATCCTTACCGGAGGGCCGACCGGAGCCTATCATGCGCTTGGCGAGCGGCTCGCGGCGCGCGCGCTCAAGAAGAACGGCCATCTGAAGGTCGTCGCCACGGCGGGATCGGTCGAAAACATCGCCCGCCTCGCCGGCGAAAACGGGCGCTGCGTTCCCGCCTTCGCTTTCGTGCAGGACGGAGTTCCGGTTCCAGCCGACGCCGGCCTGGTTACCCTTGGGCGGCTGCCGCAGCCAGAGACGCTGTTCCTGATGGCCCGACGCGGGCGCGCCATCAACACTTTCAATGACCTCAAAGGGGATTCGGTCGGGATCGGTCCGGAAGGTTCGGGCACGACCTATCTGATGCAGCAATTGCTGGAGAATTCCGACCTCGCCGATCTCGACCTGAAACCGTCGAATCACGAACTCGAGGCGCAGGCGGAGCTTGTGCATGACGGGCAGCTCGACCTCGCCGCCTTCGTCGTGAATGAGAACGCCGAGATCGTGCGCGCGCTGGCGACCAAGTACGACCTCGAGATCGTCGCTCCCGCGGACATTGAAGGGCTGGTGGCGCGGGACAAGTGGCTGCATCTGGGGCGAATCCCCGCTGGCTACTACGACATCGCCAAGCCGATTCCCGCGACCGACAAGCTCGTCGCGCAGGTCGATACCCTCGTCATGACGAATGCGTGCGTGCATCGCGCCGAGCGGGTCGCGTTCCTGATGCTGCTCAGCGAGGAGTTCCCTAATTTCGTCCGCATGAACCCGCCGCCCTCGGCGAAGTCGCAAGACAGCGCGCCCCTCGCCGATGAGGCGCGCGAGTTCTTCGCCAGCGGCGAACCCGAGCTCGCGGACAAATATTTCCCGTGGCTCGTGAACCTCATGTCTCCGGCCTATTGGATCTATCTGGCGATGGCGGCCACGATCCTTCTGAACGCCGTGGGCGCCTACAGCCGGTTCCGGCTCTGGCGCATCGACGCCAACCGCGGGATTCTCGAGGCCCGGCTCAGGGCGCTCGCCCATCCCGGTCTTGCCGACGAGCAGATCAGGGCGCCCGCCGCTCCCGGCCTCACGCGAGAGCAGATCAAGGCGCTGCCGCCCGAGGCGGTGATCCAGACGCCCGAGGATCGAAAGGCGGCGGAAGAGCTGATGAGGGACTTCGACGCGCTCCGTCGCCGCTGCGAGGACCAGCTCAAATCACTCGTCACGCCGATGGGGCGGGAGATGTACTACCGCTACCAGGAATGGCTGATCGACGAATCGAAAGCCGCGCTTGCCGCCCTGCTTCGTCAGCCGAAGCAATGACGGCGCGTCATAAAATTATCTAACCGTTGAGGTAACAGCGTCCAAGCGCAGGAGTGCGCGCGGCCGACGTACAGCCGATAAAACAAAGAAGGCGTGGAACGAAGCGGCTTGCCGAGGGTTCTGATCAGGGCGGAGGGGCGTCAGGGGAAGATTGCGCGTGACGCAGCTTGCGCCCTTCGAAAGTCGCGCGCCGTGGGCAGGCGGCCTCGGACGATTGGGCGTTGCGATTGTCGCCGCCATCCTTGTCGGGTTGCCGGCGCGGAGTTCAGGGTGCGCCCGATGCGGCGCCCCAACGCCGGAGCTGAACAACGCCCCGTCGGTTCAATTCGCCGGCCCCAGGCAGCCCAAGCATCTGGTCTCGCGCGAAGCCCGGCCGAGGCGGTTGACTGCGGAGCTTAAGATCGCGGCAGGCGGATCCTACCTTGTCTGTGTGCGCGCTTGCGACGGCGGCTTCTTCCCCGTCCCCTATGTCGGGGACCGCGACTCGCTCTCGAAGATCTGCCAGGCGTTGTGTCCGAACGCTGAGACAGGACTCTATTCCATGCCGTTCGGAGGCACGATCGAGGACTCCGTTTCGACGTCTGGCTTGCCGTACGCCAGCCTCCCCAACGCCGGAAAGTTCGAGCAGGCTGTCGATCAGGATTGCTCCTGCCGGCGCAAGGATCAGAGCTGGGCGGAGGCGCTGGCGGGGATCGAGGCGAGGCTTCAGCGCCACGCGGGCGATATCCTGGTGACGCCCGAAATCTCGGAGCAGATGTCGCGTCCGGCGTCGCCGCCGCAGATCAGCGTCGCGAAGGCCCATGCGGCCGAGGCGGACGCCCTGGCGCTGGTCGAAAAACCCGAGCCGCAGTCAGTGGTTCTCGACGCCAATGGAGTGGATTTTAACTTAAACGCCGCGACCGCGGCTGTCTCTCGCGAGACGTCAGGCATTGGCGTGGAAGAGACTGGGGGAGCGCATTACGACCTCAATCAAGGCCGGGTCGTGGAGCAGATAGGTCCGGACGGTTCGGCGAGGCGCGTGCGGATCGTGGCGCCGACACTCTACTGACATAACGCAGTTCGCTGCTCGACAACTCACTCAGGCGACGGCGGCGACGACGCCTGATTTGCGAGCGGGTGATAGGCGCCCGGGCAGCGACATGCGATCCCAGCGAAGGCGACGGCTCTCGTTCCGGCTGTAAAGGTCGACGACGACGCCGACGGATTGTCGCGCAATCCCAACGACCGCAATCGCGGCTGCATCGACAGCAACTGACCGACCGGCTCGACCGAGGAGCGCGACAGCGTTTTCTCAAGCGGCGGCGGCTTCCGCTCCCGTTTGCTTTCCTTCGTCGCGGTGATGGGCTCCGGGGCACGTCTTCAACCGCTCGCGCAGGTCGGCGATCAGCCAGCGTCCGGCGCGGCCCGGCAGGCGGCCGCGCTCGTGGACGATGTAGATCGGCAGGGCGACTTCGTCCTCGCGGTTGGCGATATTGAGCTTCTTCAGCCGGCCGGCCGCGATGTGATCGGTGACCATGTGGTTCGGCATGTTGCACCAGCCGAAGCCGGCAAGCAGGAAATCGAGGCGGGTGGCGAGATCCGCGAACCGCCAGAGGTGACGGCTGACGATGCCGCCGACCCAGTTTTGCGTCAGCGCGGTTCGATCGGTGAGCACAAGCTGCACATACGGCTCGAGCGCTTCGCGGGTCAGCGGGCCGGGCGCCGCGGCGAGCGGATGGTCAGTCGCGACCACAGGCCACATGGCGATGCGGGTCATGAACTCGGTTACGAGGTCGGAAGGGCTCGTGGGCGCAGCGGTGTAGATCGCCAGACGGGCCGCGCCGTCGCGCAGCCGCTGCTCGGAGCCTCCAAGCGCTTCGGTGAAGACCGTCGCCGGCAGCAGCGGAAAGGCGACGCGTAGCGCCTTCAGGCTCTCCATCAAGAGCGGAATCGGGAACATCGAGTCGACCGCGAGCGTGAGCTCCGGCTCGACGTCGTCAGCCATGCCTTCGGCGCGGGCGCGAATGGCCTGGGCCGCCCCGATCAGCGCCCGCGCATCGCCGACCAGCGCCTTTCCCGCGTCGGTCAGCCGCGGCGTCTTGCCTGAGCGGTCGAACAGGATGAGCCTCAGCGTCGTCTCGAGCGTTTGAATCGACTGGCTGATCGCCGACTGGACCCGGCCGAGCTTTCGCGCCGCGGCGGAAAAGCTTCCGGCGTCGGCGACGGCGACCAGAACGCGCATCTGGTCGAGAGTGAGCGGATCGATCATCGGCCTTGCTCCTCAATGTATCAGCGATACCGATAATAACTACCACAATTTTGCCGATTGTCATGATGCATGATCGGCCCCAAGTTTCGGTGTGACAGAAGTTTATGCGTGCGTTCCATGTGATTGTGGATGCCCCGAAAGGACCCGTCTGTGAGCAAGCCGAAAATCGCCATCATCCTTTCCACCGCCCGCGCCGCTCGCTTTGGCCACAAGGCCGGGCAATGGATCCACGACATCGCGAAAGAGCGAAGCGACATGGAGTTCGACCTGGTCGACCTGCGCGACCATCCCCTCCCGTTCTTCGACGAGATCGCCAGCAACGCCTGGGTTCCGACCCAGAATGCGGAAGGGGTGCGGTGGCAGAAGAAGGTCGGCCATTACGACGGCTATATTTTCGTCACCGCGGAATACAACCATGGCGTTCCCGCGGTGCTCAAGAACGCGCTCGACTACGCCTATCCCGAGTGGAACAAGAAGCCGGCGGCTTTTGTCGGCTACGGCGCGATCGGCGCGGCGCGGGCGATCGAGCAGCTTAGGCTCATCACTATCGAGCTGCAGATGGCGCCGACGCGGTCGGCGGTCCATCTCGCGGGCGCCGACTTCATGGCCGCGCTGCGCGAAGGGAAGCCGATTTCCGCATTCGCGTATCTCAAGCCGACCGCCGATGCGCTGCTCGACGAGCTCGCATGGTGGACGAAGGCGTTGAAGACCGCGCGGGAGGCGACCGCCAAGAGCGCCTCGATAGCGGCGGAGTAAATTTCCGCCGCCAGTCCACAAAGAGACCTTTATTCGTGACTGCCGCGCCGCTCTCGATCGCGGCGACTGAGAGCGTGCGCGCTCGCCATCGGAGAGGACAAGCAAGATGACCGTAGCGATCAATGCGAAGAGTCTGACGCGCCACGCTCCTTTGGGGGGCGCGGCCCTAGGGCAGCTCTTTCACGGCGCCCGCACCCACAACGCCTTTCTCGATCGGCCGGTCCCCGAATCCTTGCTGCGCGAGGCGCTCGACCTTGCCAAGATGGGTCCCACGGCGGCGAACCAGCAGCCGTTGCGCGTGGTGTTCCTGCGATCGAGCGCGGCCAAGGAGCGCCTTCGACCGGCGATGGCCCCGGGTAATGTCGACAAGACAATGGCGGCGCCGGTGGTCGCGATCGCCGGATACGATCTCGAATTCTACGAGCATCTGCCATTTCTCACGCCGCAGCGGGACTTCAAGAGCATGTTCGCGGGCAATCCCGAGCTTGCGGCCCGGAGCGCGGCGCAGAGCGGGACGCTGCAAGTCGGCTATTTCATCCTGGCGCTGCGGGCGCTCGGCCTCGACGCCGGCCCGATGGGCGGTTTTGACGCCGCCAAAGTCGAGGCGGAGTTCTTTCCCGAAGGAAAGATCAAGGCCAACGTCGTCATCAACATCGGCTACGGCGACGACGCCAAGCTCTTCCCGCGCAATCCGCGCCTGACGTTCGACCAGATGGCGACGTTCCTCTGAACGCGCGCGCCCACCGGCTGGCCGCCCTCGCCAGCCATTCTCTCATCAGGAGGCAATCTTAAAATGAGCAACGTTCTTTCTCGATCGATGCCCGCCGCGCTGAATTCAGCGCTGCCGATGCCCGCGCTTCTGTCGGTGCTGCGCATCATGACCGGTCTGCTGTTTCTCGAGCATGGAACCGGCAAGCTGCTGGGCTTTCCCGCCGGCCTGCCGTTCATCGACAAGATGCCGGCCGGATTGCTCTACTTCACCGGGACCTTCGAGCTCGTCGGCGGGGTCTTGATCACGATCGGCCTCTTCACGCGTCCGGTTGCGTTCATTCTGTCCGGCTTCATGGCCGCCGCCTATTTCATGGCCCATTTCCCGATGAGCTTCTTCCCGGCGCTCAACTTCGGCGAGCCGGCGGTGCTCTATTGCTTCATCTTCCTGTTTCTCGCCGCCGCCGGCCCCGGCCGATGGGCGGTAGATAACCGGTAACCTCGGCCGCCAACGGAGCCATCGCATGGGTCGCCATAACGGCGTCGAAAGACGCCGTTATGGTTGCGACGAGTCGCGCAATTTCCTCGAGCGTCAAAAAGCAAGGGAGGTTTGAATGGCGAAAGTTCTGGTCCTCTATTATTCGACTTACGGCCATATCGAGACTATGGCCTACGCGGTCGCCGAAGGCGCGCGTGAGGCGGGCGCGACGGTCGATGTGAAGCGCGTGCCGGAGACCGTTCCGGAGTCGGTCGCCAAGGCCGCGCATTTCAAGCTCGATCAATCGGCGCCGATTGCGACGCCCACGGAGCTCGCGAATTACGACGCGATCATTGTCGGCGCCCCGACGCGGTTCGGCCGCATGCCTTCGCCGATGGGGAGCTTCTGGGAGCAGGCGGGCGTGTTGTGGATGAGCGGCGCCCTGCACGGGAAGGTTGGAGGGGCCTTTACCTCCAGCGCGACCCAGCATGGCGGGAACGAGACAACCCTCTTCTCAATCATCGCCAATCTCATGCACTTCGGGATGGTTATCGTCGGTCTGCCCTATAGCCATGCCGGCCAAATGAGTCTCGATGAAATCGTCGGCGGAGCGCCCTATGGAGCGACCACGATCGCCGGCGCGCAGGGGCAGCGTCAGCCGAGCAAGATCGAGCTTGACGGCGCCCGTTTCCAGGGCGATCTCGTCGCGAAGGTTGCGGCAAAGCTGTCGGCTTAGCAAAGGCGGGCGCGGCCAACCGCCGGCCGGCCTCGACGTAATCATCGTGCGCGGCGACAAGATCGCAGCGCTCTACGTATTCCTCGACTGAAACTGACTCGCGAGCGCGCGGCGAGGGATCCTCTCTCGCGTCGCGTTCTTTAGCGTTCGGTGGACGAATTACTGCTGCGGGCCGCGCAGGTCGCCCGGACTCGAGGCGGCGGGCGCGGCGCTCTTGAACCCGCCGAACTGCAGGGCGCCGTACAACCGGGCGAGAAAGCCCGAGGCGTGCGTTTCCGGCTGCGGCGGAGCGGCCGCTGTCGCCGCCGGCGTCGAGGAAGGCAGGTCGATCTTGGAAGGCAGGTCGATCTTGGGGATCGGCATCGGTGGCAACGCCACAGTGAGTTCGGCCGCCCGCGCCAGCAGCGCGCTGTCGTCGTATCTCTGCCCCGGCGCCGTTTCGGCGAGCGCCAGCGCGCCGGTCGGGGCGGTGTCGACGCCGGAGGTAATGACTTTGGGCAGCAGACCACGCTGCGCGATCGATGGCGGCGGGATGGGAACAGCGCCGCCGCTTTGGTTCGCCGCCGAGGCAAGGATCAATTCCGCCGGACGCGCCGGCGGCATGGGAGCGCCGGCAAGCGCGGCGGCGATGTCGAGGTCGGC
>JBAUXQ010000531.1:0-26633 GCA_049584355.1 Roseiarcus sp.
AGCCGGGCGTCACCATCATCGTCGGGCCGGGGACGGAAGTGATCGCCGGCGAGGGCAAGATCCTGACCGCCGGCGGCTTCGATTCGCACATCCACTTCATCTGTCCGCAGCAGATCGAGGAGGCGCTCATGTCGGGCGTCACCTCGATGCTGGGCGGCGGCACCGGCCCCGCCACCGGCACCTTCGCCACCACCTGCACGCCCGGCCCCTGGCACATTCAGCGCATGATCGAGGCGGCCGACGCTTACCCGATGAACCTCGGCTTCGCCGGCAAGGGCAACGCCTCGAAACCCGCGGCGCTCGTCGAGCAGGTCAAGGCCGGGGCGTGCGCGCTCAAGCTGCACGAAGATTGGGGCACGACGCCGGCGGCGATCGACTGCTGCCTGTCGGTCGCCGACGATCACGACATCCAGGTGATGATCCACACCGATACGCTGAACGAATCGGGCTTCGTCGAGGACACGATCAAGGCGTTCAAAGGCCGCACCATCCACGCCTTCCACACCGAGGGCGCGGGCGGCGGCCACGCGCCCGACATCATGAAGGTCGCGGGCTTGCCCAACGTCCTGCCCTCGTCGACCAACCCGACGCGGCCCTATACGAAGAACACGCTCGACGAGCATCTCGACATGCTGATGGTCTGCCATCACCTCGACCAGACCATCCCCGAGGACCTCGCCTTCGCCGAAAGCCGCATCCGCAAGGAAACCATCGCCGCCGAGGACATCCTGCACGATCTCGGCGCGCTCTCGATGATGTCGAGCGATTCCCAGGCGATGGGCCGGGTCGGCGAGGTCATCATTCGCACCTGGCAGACCGCCGACAAGATGAAGCGCCAGCGCGGCGCGCTTGAAGGCGACGGCCCGCGCAACGACAATTTCCGGGCCAAACGCTACGTCGCCAAATACACCATCAACCCCGCGATCGCGCATGGCGTCTCAAAGCACGTCGGCTCGGTCGAGAAGGGCAAGCTCGCCGACCTCGTGCTGTGGACGCCCGCCTTCTTCGGCGTGAAGCCTGACCTCATCATCAAGGGCGGCGCGATCGCCGCGGCGCTGATGGGCGACCCCAACGCCTCGATCCCGACGCCCCAGCCGGTCCACTACCGGCCGATGTTCCGCTCGCACGGCCGCGCGCTGCACGGATCGTCGCTGACCTTCGTCTCCGACGCGGCGCTCGCCGGCGGCCTGGAGCGCAAGCTCAAGATGCAAAGGCGGCTCGTGGCGGTCGAGAACACGCGCGGCAAGATCGGCAAGAAGAGCATGATCCACAACGGCGCGACGCCGAAGATCGAGATCGACCCCGAGACCTATGACGTGAGGGCCGATGGCGAGCTTTTGACCTGCGAGCCGGCCGACAAGCTGCCGATGGCGCAGCGGTATTTTTTGTTTTAACAGGGCGTCCGCGAGCCACCCGTTATGGGCGAGAAGCTGCCGAACGGCGACCGTGCGATCGTCGATATTCGCAAGCTCGCCGGCTACTGCCTAAGCCCCGAGCATCCCCGCGGTCGACACAAGGCCCGCGTTTTTCGAGACGCTCTCGGGATAGCGCGCCGCGACGCGGCAGACCTGCGGGCTCGACTGTTGGATGCGGCGGGGCGAGAGGAAGCGACGCTGCTCTCGAGCGACGCCTGGGGCGATCGATGGCAGATCGACGTCGCGATCTCGCGACATGATCGCCGCGCTATGGTAAGAACCATCTGGATCGCGGGAAGAGGTGAATTGAACCCGCGTTTTGTGACTTGTTGGGTCCTGTGATGAGTGGAGCGACACCCAAGAGCGGCGAGGCGCGCGACCTGTTGCACGCGGTTGCGCTGCTGCGTGATCTGCCCGAGCACGGGCTCGTCCGCGGCCAGGTGGGCACGATCGTAGAGGCGCTCGACGACGCAACCCTGCTTGTCGAATTCAGCGACGATGACGGACGGGCCTACGCTATCGTTCCTTGCCCGCGCGATGCCCTGCTCGTTTTGCGCACGGCGCCTCTTGCCGCATGATCCACAACGGCGCGACGCCGAAGATCGAGATCGACACCGAGACCTACGATGTGAGGGCCGACGGCGAGCTTCTTGTCTGCGAGCCGGCAGAGAGCCTGCCGATCGCGCAGCGGTATTTCTTGTTTTGAACCGTATTTCACGGCTAGGCGCGTCTAGTCGCGAATCCAGCGGGAGTCCCGTGCCCCCACGCCCCAAGGCCACGCCCGTCGCCCACATCTCGGAGCCGCATGTGCGGGTCACCGAGTGGAGGTTCGTCCCCGGGGCCGAGACGGGATGGCATCGGCATGAGGCGGACTATGTCGTCGTGCCGCTGGCCGACGGCGACCTCCTGCTTGAAGAGCCGGGCGGCTCCTCACGCACCGCGACGCTCAAGCGCCATGTCCCCTACGCGCGGCGGGAGGGGGTCGAGCACAATGTCGTCAACGCCAATCCGTTCGACTTCGCCTTCATCGAGATCGAGCACTTAAAGCCGTGAGCCGGCCTCCGTCCGAGGCCCGCGCGCCTCGGTTCGCGAAATGCGCCACGGATCGAACACGCGCCAGGGCTTGACCCCCAATTCGCAATTGCCCGCCGCCAATGGACAACGAGTGGGCGAGCGGCGACATTCGATGGCCCGTTTGAAGGTCTGATGACGAGCGGAAGGAATTCGAGCGAATGTCCAAATCCCTCGCTCGCGACGATCAGCAACCCTCGGCTCCGCCTCCACTCGAGGAACCGCTCGCCCGCGTCGTCAACATTGTCCGTGAACTCCTCGGGACCGCCGGCGCGGAGGCTGAAGCCTTCATCCGCGAGTGGCCGAAGGTCTTGGTCGCAAGGCCGGTCGTCGCGCGCTCCCTGCCGGTCGTTTCTTCGCTGCAAGGACTGTCGCCCTACGCCGCGCCGGGCACGCGGGCGCTGGTCGAAGCGACCGCGACGTTGGCCGGCGATCTCGACTGGCGGCAGACCTATTCGAGCGCCGATTTCGGCCAGCGCTTCCTCGACAACTACGGCTGGAGCGAATGGATCGGCGACCGCGGCGCCTTCATCAGCGACGCGATCGCCTGCGGCGTCCTCATGCTCGGTCCGGACACCGAATATCCCGCGCACTCGCACGAGGCGGAGGAGCTCTACCTCCCTCTGGCGGGGCGCGCATGGTGGCGCGCGGGCGAATCCGATTGGCGGTTGCGCGAGGAGGGAAAATGGATTCATCATCCAGCCTGGACGATCCACGCCATGCGCACCGGCGCCGAGCCTTTGCTCGCGGCCTATGTCTGGCGCGCCGGCGATCTCAGCGCAAAATCGCGCATCGAAAGCTGAATAGCGCCAGCGGCGCGGATAAACGGAGAGCATAGCAGTCGAATGGCCTATCCGTACTTCACCATCGGACATTCGACCCGCCCGATCGAAGAGCTCGTGAGCCTGCTCGCGGAAGCGGAGGTCATGCTGATTGTCGACGTGAGGACAGTTCCGCGCTCGCGCTTCAATCCGCAATTCAACCGCGATGTCCTCCCCGCTTCGCTCGCCGCCCGCGGCATCGCCTACGAGCATCTCGCCGCGCTCGGCGGATTGCGCGGAACCCAGCGCGACGCGCCGCCCGAGACCAACGCGTTCTGGGAGAACGCCAGCTTTCACAATTACGCCGATTACGCCATGGGCCAGGAATTCCGATCGGGCCTCCGAACCTTGCGGGAATTGGGCAAAACCGCCCGATCATGCGTCATGTGCGCCGAAAGCCTCTGGTGGCGCTGCCATCGCCGCATCATCGCCGACTACCTCATCGCCGCCGGCGACGATGTCTTCCATATTCTTGGCCAAGGCCATATCGAGCGAGCGCATCTAACGCCTGCCGCCCGGCTCGGGCCGGGGGAAACCTTGACCTATCCCAAGGAGCCCCTTGAGCTGTTCAGCGCCGAGACATGACCCGATCCGGGCCGCCCGCGAGTTGACCCGGACGGGGAGCTTACGCAACCCTTCAGGCGCGCTCACAAACGGGCGCCCTCGACTTCCCATGGGGTTGTGATGATTTTCGTCAGGCGGGCGGTGCTGGTCTGTTGCATCATTTTTGGCCGGCTGCATCATCGGCGTGCTGCTGCAAGGCGTTCTGCCGACGCAGCATATGGCAGCCGCCAAGACCGCCATCACCACCATTCAAGGCCTGGTGACCTTGCTGCTTGCTCTCGTGCTGGGGCTCCTCGTCTGGACCAGCTACGGCGTCTATTCGCAGCAGCAGTCAGAAGCTCACACCCTCGGTTCGCAAATCCTGCAGCTCGATCTGACGCTCGAGGGCTACGGACCCGACGCCGATCGAGGCCGGGAGCTGCTCAAGATCTCATCGCCACCCGCGAGCGGTTCTGGGGCGGCGACGACGAGGGGCCGGCGCGGATGACCTATAGCCAGTCGCGCGCCGAATTGCGCGACTTCGCCGGGTTTTTCGCCAAGCTCAAGCCCTCGACCGACGAGCAGCGCCGCCAGCTCGAGACCGCCCGCCAGTCGTCGACATTGGTCGTGCAGACGCATTATTTGATGTCGAGGCAGCTCCGGAACCCCTTTCCGACGACGCTGCTCATCAGCGTCGTCTGCTGGGCGACGCTGATGTTCACCTGCGTTGGCGCGCTGTCGAGCGTCAATGCGCTGTCCATCGTTTACGAGGCGCTGGGCGCCGCATCGGTGGCGAGCGCCATTTATCTCATTCTCGAATTCAGCCAGCCCTATCTGGGGCTCTTCCGGATCCCGTCGGAAGGCATTGATCAGGTCATCGCCTCCCTGTCGTCCAATCAGCCGCGCAGCGGCTGACGGCCGGTCCGCGGAATTCAGGCAGGCCTGGCGCCGCTTCCAATCCCCCTCGCCCAATCGAGACTGTGACGTCGGTCACAGCGTCGCGCCGCGCGCGATGGCTAGGTCGTCGTCTCGCGGCGCTCCGCCGCTTGCGAATCGAACAGAAGGAGGAATGTCGTGACTCATTATGAGAGACAGATCGGCTTCCGCGACGGCTTTCTGCCGGCCCGTCCGGCGAGGCCGGCTCTGCCAACCCTCAAGACCGCGGCCCTGCTGGCGGCGTTGCTGGGCTACGCGATCGGGTTCGCTATTCTTTACCCGCTTGCTCAGGCGAGCGTGTCGAAGAGCGTAGCTGAGGGCAATGGCCCGGCGGCGATGGATTTCGTCGCCCCTTGATCCGATCAGGCGGCCGCGACGGCGCCCCGAGCAGAGTCGCAACGAAGTCGGGTCTATGCCGAGACTAACTGTCTGCGCCCAGCCGATCGACATAGACGTGTTCGGCTCCCTGCCGGTCGGTCACCAGGTACGCTCCATTTCCGTCGCTACGGACCCATTGCGGCGCGATCGGGACCTTGCCCCGTCCACCGGGAATATCGAGCACGTAGGTCGGCGTCGCCAGCCCCGAAAGCCGGCCGCGCAAAAGGCGCATCAACTCCTGGGCTCTCGCGATGGGGACCCGCCAGTGCGCCGTGCCGGGCGCGAGGTCGGCGTGATGCAGGTAGTAAGGCTTCACCCGCGCCTCGACGAAAGCGCGCATGAGGTCGGCGAGCGTCTCCGGGTCGTCGTTGACGCCCTTGAGCAGCACGCTCTGGCTGACCAGCATCGCTCCCTCGGCCGAGAGGCGGCGGCAGGCGGCGCGCGCGGCCTCGGTGAGCTCGCGCGGATGGTTGGCATGCACGGCGACCACCGTCGTCTTGCCGTCGGCGATAAGCGCGCGCGCCATCGCCTTCGTCACCCGCTCCGGCGCCGCGACCGGCAGGCGGGTATGCCAGCGCAGCGTCTTGACGTGTGGGATTTGCGCCAGCGCCCGGGTCGTTTCAACGATCCGGCGCGACGACAGGATCAGCGGATCGCCGCCGGTCAGGATGACCTCCCAGACGCCCGGATGCGCGCTGACGTAGTCGAGCGCCGCGGCGAAGTCGGCCGCGCTCAAGGCGCCCGAGCCGGGACCGACCCGTTCGCGGCGGAAACAGAACCGGCAATAGACCGCGCAGGCCGCGACCAGCTTGATCAGCACCCGATCGGGATAGCGATGCACCAAGCCATGAATCGGGCTCATCGCGTCGTCGCCGATCGGGTCGTCGCTCTCGGCCGGATCGCGGATGAGCTCTCGGGCATCAGGCACGAACTGGCGCGCAATCGGGTCGGCGGGATCGCCGGGCCTGACGAGCGCGGCAAGCGCCGGCGTGACGGCGATCGCATAGCGCCCGGCGACCGCCTCGAGCTCCTTGAGCCGTTCCGGCGCGGCGAGCCCCGCCTCGATCAGGGACCGGGGGGTGGTCAGACGGTGAGGCGTTGGCTCGATGGTCATGCGTCCGGTTGGTTTCGGCAACGGATGTGCAGCGCGCCGGCTGGTGCGGACGGCGGGGGTCGAACCCGCACAGCCTTGCGGCCGAGGGATTTTAAGTCCCTTGCGTCTACCGGTTTCGCCACGTCCGCCTAAGGCGCGCTTGTTTCACATTTCGCGGCGAAAATGAACCTCGCCGGCAAGACGGCTCAGCCGGGGCCGGCGATCGGCGGCTGGAAGGCGAGGCCCATGTCCCAGGGAAAATAGATCCAGGTGTCCTGGCTGACTTCGGTGATGAAGGTGTCGACCAGCGGCCGTCCGAGCGGCTTGGCGTAGACGGTGGCGAAGTGGGCTCTCGGCAGCATCTCGCGCACCATCTTGGCGGTCGCGCCGGTATCGACGAGGTCGTCGACGATCAGGATCTTCGCCCCGTCATTGAGGCGAGCGATCTCCGGGGCGATCGCCTTGAGCAGCTTGAGCCCCCCTTGCGTCTTATAGTCGTGATAGGAGGCGATGCAGACGGTCTCGATCACCCTCACCTCGAGCTCGCGCGCGACGATCGCCGCCGGGACGAGACCGCCGCGGGTGATGGCGACGATGGCGTCGAACGGGCCCGCCGAAGCGAGGCGCCAGGCGAGCGCGCGCGCGTCGCGGTGGAACTGGTCCCATGAAACCGGAAAGGCCTTGTCGCGGGGGGCGGTCAACGTCGGCTCCCTGGTGTGCGAATCGCCTTCTCCCTTAGCAAGGGCGGGAGCGATGGGCGAGGAGCCGCGGCGCCGCATCAACACCTTTCGCTTCTGCGGCCTCCGGACCCGCCTCAGCGGGCCGTGGCGTCTCGCGAAAACCCGGCGAGCATGGCCTCGACCGCCGCCTTCGCCGCCGCAACGGCGCTCTCGTCCTTGCCGCGCACGACGATCTGGTTGTTGAAGCGCCCGTCCTTGTAAGACGGATAGGAGCCGATCGAGACGTCGGGATTGGCGGCGGCGATCGCGCCGAGCGGATCGCCGTACCGGCCCTCGGGAACTCCGCCCGCCTCGATCGTCTCGACCCGCATTGCGGCGCCGGTCTTCATCGACTTCACGGCGAAGTCGAGCATCGCCTGCATGACGGCGGGGACGCCGGCCATGACATACACATTGCCGATGCGAAAACCCGGCGCGATCGAGATCGGGTTCTCGATCAGCTCGGCAGTCGCCGGGATGCGCGCCATGCGCCGCCGCGCGGGCGTCAGATCGCCGGTCGCGTAGCGCTGGAGCATGGCGGCGATAACCCGCGGGTCTTCGCCGATCGGGACGCCGAAGGCGCGCGCCACCGCGTCGGCGGTGATGTCGTCGTGGGTCGGCCCGATGCCCCCGGTCGTCACCACGTAGTCATAACGCGGTCTCAGCGCGTTGATGGCCGCGACGATCTCGTCCTCGACGTCGGGGACGACGCGCGCCTCCTTAACGTCGACGCCGATCTTTGTCAGATACTCGGCAATATAGCCGAGGTTGCGGTCCTTGGTGCGGCCGGAGAGGATTTCGTCGCCGATCACGAGCACGGCGGCGGTCACGGTCGTCGGTTTGTCCATCGCCAGGTTCCTTTGGCGCGCGAGGCAACAAGGCGCGAGGCTATCATGAAGTCAGGGAAAGTCTGCCGCCCGCGCGCGGAGCGAAGGAATCCTCGCGAGCCCACGCGGGCGCCTTGTGTTCGACGCGAAGCAGGGCATATGTGTAAGGTTTCCGAAAGACGGCAAGGGAACGGTGCGGTGACGACCTCGACGACATTCGTGCAAGCGGGCGACAAGGTCGGCCGCCGCAGCGGGCAGATCCGGTTGTATCGGCCGGAAGATTTCGTCCCGATGCGCAAGGCTGGGGCGCTGACCGCGGAGGCGCTCGACCTGATAGGGCCGCTCGTCAAACCCGGGGTCACGACCGCGAGCCTCGATAAGTTCGTGTTCGAATTCGCGCGCGACCACGACGCCTACCCGGCGCCGCTCAATTATCGTGGCTATCGCAAGTCGGTCTGCATTTCGATCAACCATGTCGTCTGCCACGGCATTCCCGACGACAAGCCGCTCCGCGACGGCGACATCCTCAACATCGACGTGACCCTGATCGTCGACGGCTGGCACGGCGACGCGAGCCGGATGTTCATCGCCGGCGAGGCGCCTCGGCGCGCGCAGCGCCTGATCGACGTCACCTACGAGGCGATGATGCGCGGGATCGAGGCGATCAAGCCCGGCGGGACGACGGGCGACATCGGTTTTGCCATCCAGACCTACGCCGAGGCGGAGCGCTGCTCGGTGGTGCGCGATTTTTGCGGCCATGGCCTCGGCCGATTGTTCCACGACGAACCGAACATCCTCCATGTCGGGCGGAAGGGCGAAGGCGCTCCGCTTCGCCCCGGCATGTTCTTCACCGTCGAGCCAATGATCAATCTCGGGGGTTACGGGGTGAAGATTCTCTCCGACGGCTGGACGGCGGTGACGCGCGACCGATCGCTGTCGGCGCAATTCGAGCATACGGTCGGGGTGACCGAGACGGGGTACGAGATTTTCACCCTTTCGCCCACGGGGGCCGACCGCGCGCCGATCCGATGACCTCGGAAGCCGGCAGGGACGCCAAGACTTATCACGGGCGCCGCGGAGGCCGGCGAATTCAGCTGCATGAGGCTGGCGCGCCGGCGCCGGCGGCAAGCCGACCGCAGTCGCCCCCAGAGCCGGAGGGCGGCGAAGGCGAGCCGCCGCATTATCATGGCCACCGCGAGCGGCTCAGGTCTCGCCTGAGGGAAGCGGGGCCGGGGGCGCTCGCCGACTACGAACTACTCGAGTTGGTTCTCTTCCGCGCCATTCCGCGCCGCGACGTGAAGCCGCTGGCGAAGGCCCTGATCGCACGCTTCGGCTCGTTCGCCGAGGCGATCGCGGCCGAGCCGGGACGGTTGGCCGAAGTTGAGGGGATGAGCGCGGGCGCGGTCGCCGAGTTTGAGATTGTCGAGGCCGCGGCGCAGCGCTTCGCCCGGGGCGCGGTCAAGAAGCGGCTGCCGATGGGCTCATGGAGCGAGGTGATCGACTACTGCCGCACATCGATGGCGTTCGAGGGTCGTGAAATCTTCCGGGTCCTGTTTCTCGACCGAAAGAACGGGCTCATCGCCGACGAGATTCAAGGGTCAGGCACCGTCGATCACACTCCGGTCTACCCGCGCGAAGTTATGCGCCGCGCGCTGGAGCTGTCGGCGACGGCGATCGTCCTGGTGCATAATCACCCCTCGGGCGATCCGACGCCATCAACCCAGGACATCAAGATGACGCTGGAGATCATCGCCGTCGCCAAGACGCTGGGCCTCGCCGTCCACGACCACATCATCGTCGGCCGCGACGGGCACGCGTCGCTGCGTGGAATGAAGCTGATCTGATTGCCGGCCGGGCGGCGTTCGGATCAGTTCGCCGTTGCTACGGGTCGCTGCTGCGCGACTGCCGAGCGGCCGCCAGATCGGCCGGAGTGTCGATGTCGACAATTACCCCGGCGTCGGGCGCTTCGAATTCGACTAGCTCGGCGACGCTGAGCGAGCCAATCAGCCGGCGTGCGCCCTCGTCGCCTTGCAGGCGCATCGCCGCCTCGAACAAGCCTCGCCCGAGAAGCACCGGGTTGCCCCGCCGGCCTCCGCGTGTAGGCGCTGCCGCAAGCGCGTGCTCGTTCGCCAGGAAACCATCGATGATGGCGTCGATCAGCCGCGCCTCGATCCAGGGCATGTCGCCGAGGAGGACAAGCGCGCCCGCGATATCGGCCGGCATGGCGGCAAGCCCGACCCGCAGCGACGACGCGAGGCCGCTCGAAAACTGCGGATTGTGAGCCCGCTCGACGTCAAGGCCGGCGAGCGCAGCCTCGACCGACGCGCGAGCATGGCCGGTCACCACGATTACCGGACGAGCCTTGGACGCGAGCGCTGCTTCCGCCGCCATCCGCACGATGGGCTTGTCGCCGAGCTTCGCGACAAGCTTGGTCGCGCCCGATCCGCCAGCGGCGCGAAAGCGCGCCGACTGGCCAGCGGCAAGCACGACGGCGCCGATCCTAGTCACCGGGCGCGCGCGGCTGCGGGCGCGTCCCGATCTCCATCAGGAGACCGCCGACCCCCATCGCGCGGATATCCGCGTCGCGGATCGGCGTCCCGGCCAGGACCCGTTGCAAGACCCAGTCGAAGCCGTTCTCTTTCGGCGACCGGGCGCACCCCGGCGCGCCAATGATCGGGAGGCCGTGACGTTCGGCGAGGAGCAGCAGATTGCCGGGATCGACCGGCATGCCGAACCGCTCGATCCGTCCTCCGATCGCCTCGATTGCGGCCGGAACGACATCGCGGCGGTCGGTGATGGCGGAGGCGCCAAAAGCGACCACCGCGTCGCTGCCCTCGATGAGCCGCCCCAGCGCTTTCGCCAGGGGCCCGACTTCATGCGGGACGGCCTCCTGCGCCGCGATCCGCGCTCCGGTCATCGCGAGGCGCGCTTCGAGCACCCGTATCGTCTTCGCAACGACGCTGGGCTTCAGCCCAGGAAGGATCGTCGAGACGACGCCGATGCGCATCGGCCTGAACGCCTGAACCGCGATCGCGGCCGAGCGCCCTGCCGCCCCGAGCGCAGCCTCGAGGGTTCGGGCGGGAGTTGCAAACGGAATGATCTTGATGGTCGCGACCATGTCGCCGTCGGCGACCGCCCGATATGGCGGCAAGGTCGCGACGGTGATCGCCTCGTCGATTGCATTGACCCGATCGATCGCCTCGGCGCCAATGATTGCCAGCCCCGCCGTCCGCGCGAACAGGTTGACCCGCCCGGTGAACGGCGCCGAGCAACGCAGATTCGCGCCCGCCAGGCGCTGGGCGAGCGCAAGCGCCGCCTCGTTCTCGCCGATGTCTCCATCCTCCAGGCGCGCGGCAACGACGCTCGCCACGCCCGCCGCCGCCAACGCCAGGCGGCGCTCGCGGGTGAGAGTGTCGCCCTTCTTGAGCGAAGCGCCGCCAATCCGCACCCCGTGCGCGAGCACGGCGCCCTCGGCGTCCTCGATCGGCGTCAAGCCGAATTTCATGCCGCCGCGCTTTCGGCGCGCAGCGGCTTCTTGCGCAGCGAAGCGACGATCTCGCCGATGATCGAGACCGCGATTTCAGCCGGGCTGACCGCGCCGATGTCGAGCCCGATCGGCGCGTGGATCCGCGCCAGCGCCGCTTCGTCGAAGCCTTGGGCCCGCATGCGCTCGACCCTCTTCGCATGCGTCTTCCGTGAGCCGAGCGCGCCGATATAGAAGCAATCGGCTGCGAGCGCGATCATCAGCGCCGGGTCGTCGATCTTCGGGTCGTGGGTCAAGAGGCAGATTGCGGTATAGCGGTCGAGCGGCGCCTCGGCGAGCGCTTCGTCCGGCCATTTGGCGATGATCGGAGTATCGGGAAAGCGGTCCGGCGTCGCGAAGGCGGTGCGCGGATCGATGATCGAGACGTCGAGGCCGGCGATCCGCGCGATCGGCGCCAGCGCCTGGGAGATATGCACGGCCCCGATCAGGGTGAGCCGCGGCGCCGGCGCCTGCACGGTGAGAAAATAATCCTCGCCCTCGACCGAAACAGCCGCGCTTTTGCCCATGCGCAGGGCCGTCTCCAGTTGGAGGCCGAGGGGATCGGCGTCAATCCGTTCGGCCGCGACGAATCGCTGCTCGCCGTCGGCAAGACAAGTGACGATGGCGCCGGCGCGCCGTTCGGCTCGCGCCGAATTCATCGCCTTGAGGACGTCAAGACGCATCAGACGAGCTTCTCGACATAGACCTTGATTCGCCCGCCGCAGGAGAGGCCGACGCGCCAGGCCGTCTCGTCAGCGACCCCGAATTCCAGCACGCGCGGCGCGCCCTCGGCGATCACCTCCGCCGCCTCCTCGACGACCGCGCCCTCGACGCAGCCGCCCGAAACGGAGCCGAGAAAATTCCCCTCGCTGTCAATGACGAGATGGGAGCCGACCGGCCTCGGCGCCGAGCCCCAGGTCTCGACCACAGTCGCAATCGCCACCTCCCGCCCGGCTTCGCGCCACGACTCGGCGGCGGTGAGCACGTCTTCGTCTCGCGTCAGCATCGCATGTCCTCGCTCACTTTTTGCTTCCTCTCGGCCCCGCTGCCGCTCGGTTCAGCCGAAAATGGCCCCGCCCGGGCCGCTCCGCAAGGCTGCGGCGCTCATTCAATCGGCCGCGAGGAGCCGATCTTTCCGGTCGTCGAATGAGCCATCCGGCCCAGAGAGCGCCCGGCAGAGGTCGGCCATGCTGGCCAGATTGTGGATCGGCCGGAACGAATCGGCGTATGGCAGCATGGCGCGGATCCCTCCCGCCTTGGCGGCGAAATCGCCGAAGCGCAGCAGCGGGTTGACCCAGATGACGCGCCGGCTTGATTTGGCGAGCCGCTCCATCTCGGCCTCAAGCCGGTCGAGGCTGTCCCGCTCCAGCCCGTCGGTGATGAGGAGGGTGATCGCGCCCTGGCCGAGCACGCGCCGCGCCCAATCGCGGTTGAACCGCGCCAAAGCCTCGCCGATCCGGGTGCCGCCCGACCAATCGACCGCGAGCGCCGAGCATCGCGCCAGCGCATCGTCGGGATCGCGCGCCCGCATCGCCCGGGTTACGTTGGTCAGGCGGGTGCCGAAGAGGAACGTCGAAACCCGCCGCGTTTCGCCCAGGGCATGCAGGAAATGCAGGAACAGGCGCGTATATTCGCTCATCGACCCGGAAATGTCGCACAAGGCGACAACCGGAGGGGCGCGATCGATCGGCGAGCGAAACTCGAGGTCGATCACGCCGCCGGGCTGCAACGAGCGGCGGAAGCTGCGGCGAGCGTCGATTCGAACCCGGCGGCCGCCGGGCGCGAACCGTCGCGTCCGGCGCTTGTCCTCGGGCATCACGAGCCTCTTGATCGCCTTGCGCGCCTCATCGATTTCGTCGGCGCTCATCTGGGCGAAGTCCTTCGATCGCAGAATCTCGGTCCCTGACATTGTCAGCCGGGCGTCGAGATCGATCGATGGAATCGGCCTTGCGCCGTCTTGCGCGGACTTGAACAGCGCGTCGGCGACGCGGCTTGCCCCGGCTTCCGCAGGCTTGAGACCGCGCTGGCCGGGCGCCCGTGGCGTCAGCATCGCGATCAGCTTTTCGATCAGGCCCTTTCGCTTCCAGAAGATGCGGAACGCCTGGTCAAACAGCAGGCTTTCCTCATGCTTCTTGACGAAGACCGCATGCAAGGTCGTGTAAAAGTCGTCGCGATCGCCGATGCCCGCGGACTCGACCGCGGCGAGGGCGTCGAGCACCACGCCCGGTCCCAGCGGTATGCCGGCTTCGCGCAGGGCGCGGGCGAAGTGGACGATGTTCTCAGCCAGGAGGCCGCCGCCCGCCGGGCCGGCTTCGGAATGCAATGTCGTCAAACCATCTCTTTCGCGCTTCGCGCCCGCTACCCGATCTCCAGCCGACGAAGTTCGGCGCGGGTCTCCTCGATCAGCATTTGGGCTTTCGCGCCTTCGATCTTGGCGATGTCGTCCTGATATTTGAGCAGCACGCCGAGCGTGTCAGAGACTTGCGTCGGATCGAGGGCGACCGCGTCGAGCTCGGCCAGCGCCGCCGCCCAGTCCAAAGTTTCAGCGACGCCCGGCGACTTGAACAGGTCCTGCTTGCGCAGGCGCTGGACGAAGGCGACGAGCTCGGCGGTCAGGCGTTGCGGCGCGCGCGGCGCCTTGGCGCGCACGATCGCCATCTCGCGCTTAAGGTCAGGGTAGCCGAGCCAGTGGTAGAGACAGCGGCGTTTGAGCGCGTCGTGAATCTCGCGCGTGCGGTTGGAGGTGATGACGACGATCGGCGGCGCGGGCGCTTTCAGAACGCCGATTTCCGGGATCGTCACCTGAAAGTCGGACAGGATCTCGAGCAGAAAGGCTTCGAAGGCTTCGTCGGCGCGGTCGATCTCGTCGATCAGCAGCACGGGCGCGCCATTGGTCCCGGGCTCGAGCGCCTGCAACAGCGGCCGCTTGATGAGGTAGCGCTCAGAGAAGATGTCGTGCTCGATGCGATCCTTGTCATGTTCGCCGGCGGCCTCGGCGAGCCGGATCGCCATCATCTGCGCCGGATAGTTCCACTCGTAGACCGCGTTCGCGACGTCGAGGCCTTCGTAGCATTGGAGCCGGATCAGCGTTCGATCGAGCGAGCCGGCGAGAACCTTGGCGACCTCGGTCTTGCCAACGCCCGCCTCGCCTTCGAGAAACAGCGGCCGCGCCAGCCTCAGGCTGAGGAAAATGACGGTCGCGAGCGCACGATCGCCGACATACGAAGCTCGGCCGAGCAGGGCCAAAGTGTCGTCGATCGAACCCGGAAGGGCCCGGGCGTGAGGAGAAGTGGGATTTGCGCTATCCATTTGCGGCCAAGCCTAACACGCTCGTGATAGCGCAGGCGACGCCGATCGCCCGCGGCTCGCTCCCAGACGGCTCAATGGAGGGGTTAGGCCGGATCGAGCGCACTGATAGTGACATAGTATCCGTCAGGATCTCGGAGCGAAAACTCCGTCGTTCCAGTGTTGGGATTCACATGTGGCTCTTCCTCCAGCCGGCTGACGAGCGCGCGCGCTCTTGGCAAAGCCGCGTCAAAGTTGTCGACCCGGAAAAACAAGAGGAGGCCATTGCCAGGTTTGGCGTAGTGGGGACTTGCCAACGAAGGGTGCTCGTGGGCGCCCCACTTGTGAAGGCAGAGCAAGACCGTTCCATCCGAGTCGACAATTTGCCCGAAGTCGTCGTGGGCAGGAGCCGTCTGCGACAGTCCGAATAGCGATTGGTACCACTTGAAGCTCTGGGGCACGTCAGCGACGCCAATGATCGTCCATGTGCGCTTCATGGATTTCTCTGCGGCCTCCGTAGGCGAGCGCCTGTTCGGAAAGATTTCCGCCTTCAGTCTCCTCTACCGCCGGCGCTCCTTCCTCAGCCGGCCGCCGCCACCGCGCGCTTCGCCATCACCCCGATCAAGTGGGCGCGATAGTCGGCGTCGGCGTGGAGGTCCGAATTGAGGCCGCTTGCGGGCACGGAGACGCCGTCGAGCGCGGCCGGCGAGAAATTCGCGTTCAGCGTCGCTTCGAGCGCGTTGGCGCGAAAGACGCCGTTCGCGCCCGCGCCGGTCACCGCGACGCGGACGCCGCCCGTGGTCCTGGCGACGAACACCCCGACCAGGGCATAGCGTGAGGCGGGATTGGCGAATTTCATGTAGGCCGCCTTTTGCGGGATCGGGAAGCTCACCTGGGTGATCAGCTCGCCGGCCTCGAGCGTGGTCTCGAAAAGACCGGTGAAGAACTCCTGCGCCGGGATACGGCGCTTGTTGGTGACGATCGTCGCGCCGAGCGCGAGCGTGGCCGCCGGGTAGTCGGCGGAAGGGTCATTGTTGGCCAGCGAGCCGCCGATCGTGCCCATGTTGCGCACGTGCGGATCGCCGATGCCGCCTGCCAGTTTGGCGAGCGCCGGGATCGCCGCCTGGACGACGCTCGAGCGGGCGACATCGACATGGCGGCTCATCGCCCCGATCAGGAGATGGTCTCCCTCCCGGCCGATCCCGGCGAGCTCCGGCACGTTCTTGAGATCGATGAGCGCGGCCGGCGAAGCCAGGCGCTGCTTCATTGTCGGCAACAGGGTCATGCCGCCGGCGAGCGCCTTGGCGTCGGGTTTCGCCAGATCGGCGACGGCGCCGGAGAGCGTCGCGGGGCGATGATATTCAAAGGCGTACATGTCTCAATTCTCCCAATGAGAGCGTGAGGCGGGGCGGCTCATCTCATTCCGCGGCGCGCTTGGCGACAGCCTTCTGAGCTGCCCGCCAGACGACCTGCGGCGTCGCCGGCATGGCGACGTCCTCGTGGCCGAGCGCGTCAGTGATGGCGTTGATGACTGCGGGCGGAGAAGCGATGGCGCCGGCTTCCCCGCAGCCCTTGATGCCGAGCGGGTTCGACGGGCAAGGCGTCTCGATCGTGTCGATCTTGAACGAGGGCAGATCGTCGGCGCGCGGCATGCAATAATCCATGTAGCTCGCAGTGAGCAATTGCCCGTCGGCGTCGTAATGCGCGCCCTCCATCAGCGCCTGACCGATGCCGTGCGCAACCCCGCCATGAATTTGGCCCTCGACGATCATCGGATTGACGAGCTTGCCGAAGTCGTCGACCGCGGTCCACCGGTCGATCGTGACGACGCCGGTCTGCGGATCGATCTCGAGTTCGCAGATGTGAACGCCGGCCGGGAAGGTGAAGTTCGGCGGGTCCCAGAACGCAGTCTCCTTCAGACCCGGCTCCAGCTCCTGGCCGTTGAACTTATGCGCGGTGTAAGCGTTCAGCGCGACCGAGACGAAGTCGATCGACTTGTCCGTGCCCTTGACCGTGAACTTCCCGTCTTTGAACTCGATGTCCTGATCGGAAGCCTCCAGAACGTGGCCGGCGACCTTCTTGGCCTTGGCCTCGATCTTGTCGAGCGCCTTCGAAATTGCCGACATGCCGACCGCGCCCGAGCGCGATCCATAGGTGCCCATGCCCATCTGCACCTTGTCGGTGTCGCCGTGGACGATGGACACGTTTTCGATCGGAATCCCAAGACGCGAGCATACGAGTTGGGCGTATGTGGTCTCGTGGCCCTGGCCATGACTGTGGCAGCCGGTCAGAACCTCGACCGTGCCGACCATATTGACCCGCACTTCGGCTGATTCCCACAAGCCGACGCCGCCTCCGAGAGCGCCGACCGCCTGCGAAGGCGCCAGGCCGCACGCCTCGATATAGGCCGAGAAGCCGACGCCGCGCAGCTTGCCCTTGGCGGCGGAGGCCGCCTTGCGCGCGCCGACGCCCTTGTAGTCGGCGAGCGCGAGCGCCTTGTCGAGCGCCTTCGAATAGTCGCCGACGTCATAGGCGAGGATGACCGGGGTCTGATGCGGGAACGACTTGACGAAGTTTTGGCGGCGGAAATCGGCCGGATCGCGCCCCGCCTCGCGCGCCGCCTTCTCCACGATGCGCTCAACCAGGTAGGTCGCCTCAGGGCGGCCAGCCCCGCGGACGGCGTCAACGGAAACAGTATTGGTGTAGACCCCGTCGACCTCGCAGTAGATGGCGGCGATGTCATACTGCCCCGACAGCAGAATCCCATAGAGATAGGTCGGAACCGAGGCCCAGAAGGTCGACGGATAGGCGCCGAGATTGGCGACCGTATGGACCCGCATCGCGAGAATCTTTCCGCTCGCGTCGAGCGCCAGTTCGGCGTGCGAGACGTGGTCGCGGCCGTGCGCGTCGGCAAGGAAGGACTCCGTCCTCTCCGCCGTCCATTTGACCGGCCTGTCGATTTTCTTGGCCGCCCAGATGCAGACCGTTTCTTCATTGTAGATAAAGATCTTCGACCCGAATCCGCCGCCGACGTCGGGCGCGATGACCCGCAGCTTGTTTTCCGGCGCGACGCCCTGAAACGCGGACAGGACGACCCGCGCGACATGAGGATTCTGGCTGGTCGTATGCAGCGTCTGGACGTCGGTTCCCGAATCATATTCGCCGAGAGCCGCGCGCGGCTCCATCGCGTTGGGAATGGTGCGGTTATTGATGAGATCGAGCGTCGTCACGTGAGCCGCTTTGGCAAAGGCCGCGTCTGTCGAGGCCTTGTCTCCGACGTGCCAGTTGAAGACGGTGTTGCCTGGCGCATAGTCGTGAATTTGCGGCTGACCGGACTTGGACGCGCTCGCCGTGTCGATGACCGCAGGCAGTACGCCGTAGTCGACGACCATCTTCTCCGCCCCGTCCTTGGCTTGAGCATAAGTATCCGCGATGACCACGGCGACGGGATCGCCGACGTAAAGAGCCTTGCCGTGCGCCAGCGCGGGGAACGATCCGACCTTCATCGGCGATCCGTCCTTGGAGTGGACGGTCCAGCCCGGAATGTGAGCCCCGATCTTGTCGGCGACCGCATCGGCGCCGGTGAACACCGCGACGACCCCCGGCGACTTCAGCGCCGCTGACGCGTCGATCTTGTCGATCGTCGCATGCGCATGGGGCGAACGAACGAAAAATGCGTAGGCTTGGCCCGGACGGTTGATGTCGTCGACATAGTGGCCCTTGCCGGTGATGAAGCGGATGTCTTCCTTGCGTTTGACGGAGACGCCAATGCCGGTCGCGCTCATGATGTTTCTCTCCCTTGGAACGGCTTGAAGCGTGCTGTCACTCGGCGGCTTGAGGCGTTGCAGCGGCGGCCATTTCGCGTGCGCCCTGGGCGACCGCCTTGACGATGTTGTGATAGCCCGTGCAGCGGCAGATGTTGCCTTCTAGCCCGTGGCGGATCGCAGCTTCGTCGAGATGCGAGCCTTCGCGACTGACGAGGTCGACTGCGGCCATGATCATGCCCGGGGTGCAAAACCCGCATTGCAGGCCATGATTGTCCTGGAAGGCCTGCTGCATCGGGTGCAGCCTGCCGCCGACGGCGAGGCCCTCGATCGTCGTCACCTCAGCGCCCTCGCAGCTCGCGGCCAGAACGGTGCAGGACTTGATGGCCCGGCCGTCGACATGGACGACGCAGGCGCCGCATTGCGACGTATCGCAGCCGACATGAGTGCCGGTCAGGCGCAGGTTCTCGCGCAGGAACTGCACCAATAGCGTTCTCGGATCGAGATCGGCCGATGCGGGCCGGCCGTTTACCGCCATAGAGACATGAGCCATTCCCAAATCCTCCTGAACCAAGACGTCTTCGTCGGGATTGCTTGCGGCGCGGGTCGCGCAGGAGCCGCGGGCGGCGTGGCGCGGGCGGGGGCCGGCGATTCGACCACCGGGGCGGCCGCGGCCATGGATGGGGCCGCCGACTCGGCTGCGCCGGCCGGCGCGGCGCTTGCCGCCGCAATAGCGGCGAAATTGGCGAAAAACTTGTCGGCCATGTTCTTGGCGACGCCGTCGATGAGACGCGCGCCGAGCTGGGCGATCTTACCGCCGACATGCGCCTCGACGTCGTAGTGCAGCAGCGTTCCGCCGGGGGCGTCTGCGAGCGACACTTTCGCCCCGCCTTTGGCGAAGCCGGCGACGCCGCCCTCGCCCTCGCCCTTGATGGTGTAGCCGACCAGCGGCGTGAGGTCGGAGAGTTCGACCTTTCCTCTGAAGGTCGCCGAAACCGGTCCGATCTTGGTCTTGACGACGGCGACGAAGCCGTTGTCGCCGGTTTTTTCCAGCGACTCGCAGCCCGGGATGCAGGCCTTGAGCACTTCGGGATCGTTGAGCAGCGCCCAGACCTTCGGCCGATGGGCGGGCAAGGTCACGTCGCCCGTCATCGTCATGGCCATCGACGTTTCCTTCCTTGATCCGTCCGCCGTTACAGCGGCGCCCGCGCAATTCCGAGAATGTGCGCGATCTACTGGCAGTTTTCCGCATCGCGCCACAAAGATCAAGACGTCGTGGACCATTCGCCGGATTTCCGACGAAGCTGGACTCGCCGCCGCGTCCTATTTCGCACAAAGCTCGACGGGAAAGCCTTGCGCGCGATCCGAAATATTTGGCTGGATATCACGCCTAAGCAAGAATACTCGCGGATTCCGCACCGCGCGACCTGACCGACCGTGGAACGCCGCTCCGATCGTCGAGTTGCCGCGCGCGCGCATGGCGGCTAGGCTGTTCAATCAAGAGGGCGCGATCACATTTGCCGAAACGGATCGGCGGACCGAGAGCGCGTCGAGAACAGGACGGCCGGACTTCGATGGCACGTTTCCTGCGAAGCGGGATGAAACAAAAGGGCAGGTCAGCGCATGGACAATTTCCTGCAGCAGTTGATTAACGGGCTCACGCTGGGGTCGATCTACGGACTCATCGCCATCGGCTACACGATGGTTTTCGGCATCATCGGCATGGTCAATTTCGCTCACGGCGACGTGTTCATGCTGTCGGCCTTTATCGCGCTGATCATATTCATGATTTTGACCCAGATTCTCGGCCTGGGGTCGCTGCCGCTGGTATTCATCGTGGTCATGGTCGCGGCCATGGCGCTGACCGCATTGTGGAACTGGGCGATCGAACGGCTCGCCTACCGGCCGCTGCGCGGATCGTTTCGACTGGCGCCGCTGATTTCGGCAATCGGAATGTCGATTTTCTTGTCAAATTTTGTCCAGGTTGTTCAAGGCCCGCGCAATAAGCCCGCGCCTCAATTGCCCAATCACGTCTTCAATCTGACCGGGGGCGCCTATGACGTCACCTTGTCGGTGCGCCAGATCCTGATCGTCGTCGTCACGGCCATTCTGCTCGCCGCCTTCTGGTACCTCGTTCAGTACACCTCGCTCGGGCGGGCGCAGCGCGCCTGCGAGCAGGATCGCAAGATGGCGGCGCTGCTCGGGATTGACGTCGACGCGACGATCTCGATCACCTTTGTCATCGGCGCGGCGCTTGCGGCGGTCGCCGGGGTCATGTTCGTCATCTACTATGGCGTGGTGAATTTCGCCGACGGCTTCGTGCCGGGGGTAAAGGCCTTTACCGCGGCGGTGCTGGGCGGAATCGGCTCGTTGCCGGGCGCGGTGCTCGGCGGCCTCCTGATCGGGCTCATCGAAGTGTTCTGGTCCTCCTATTTCACTACCGACTATAAGGACGTGGCTGCGTTCATGATTCTCGCCATCACCTTGATCTTCATGCCTTCCGGCATTCTCGGGCGACCTGAAGTGGAGAAGGTTTGAGCATGAGCGCGCCCTCGCAGACCTCCGAACTCACTGAAAGCGTCGCGTCTGCGGGGCAACTCGTTCCTGCGCTTCGCAGCGCGGCGGCGGCGGCTCTCGTGGCCTTCGGCCTCTGCTTTCCGATCATCAGCTACCATGCCGAATCGAACATCGAAAACGAGCTCATTCTGATCGGCCGCTGGCCGCTCTCGTTTGCGATCGCCGCAATCGTCTTCCTGTTCGTTTTCCTGCGCCAGATGGCGCGCGCGGATTGGCGGGTGTGGTTCGACCGCGTCGGCTCGATCGCCGCCGGCGGCATGGGCGGGGCGCTGGTGCAGGCGGCGCGGGAGGGGGAGGGTACGGCCCCGCCGTCGGCCGTCCGCAGAGCGTTCGGGCGTTATTTCGGCCCGTTCGCGCTCGGCCTGGTCATTGCGTTTCCGTTGCTCGCGCTTGGCCTCCTTGGTCCGAGCGCCTCGCTGAAGTGGATCAACAACTACGGCGTCCAGATCCTGATCTACGTGATGCTGGGCTGGGGACTGAACATCGTGGTTGGTCTCGCCGGGCTGCTCGATCTCGGATATGTCGCTTTCTACGCGGTCGGCGCCTATTCCTACGCGTTGCTCTCCACCACCTTCGGCCTGTCGTTCTGGATCTGCCTGCCGCTGGCGGGAATCCTGGCCGCAATGTGGGGGGTCATTCTCGGGTTTCCTGTCCTAAGGCTCAGAGGCGATTATCTGGCTATCGTGACGCTGGCGTTCGGCGAAATCATCCGTATGGTCCTCATAAACTGGGTCGACTTGACCAACGGCTACGCCGGCATCAGCGGCATTCCGCATGTCTCGTTCTTCGGCATCCCGTTCACCGACGACGACAATGGATTCGCGGCGATCTTCCATCTGCCATTCACCCCGATCTACCGCACGATCTTTCTTTTCTACCTGATTCTCGCGCTCGCGCTCCTGACCAATTTCGTCACCATCCGGCTGCGCCGGCTGCCGATCGGGCGGGCGTGGGAAGCGTTACGGGAGGACGAGATCGCCTGCCGCTCGCTCGGCATCAACACCACCAACACGAAGCTTACGGCCTTCGCGCTGGGGGCGATGTTCGGCGGCTTCGCCGGTTCGTTCTTCTCCGTCCGTCAGGGTTTCGTGAGCCCCGAGAGCTTCACCTTCATCGAGTCGGCGACGATCCTCGCCATCGTCGTTCTCGGCGGCATGGGTTCGCAGCTCGGAGTCGCCGTCGCCGCGGCGGTGATGATCGGCGTTCCGGAATTGATGCGCGAACTCGACTGGATGAAGAAGATCTTCGGCGAGGACTTCGACCCGACGCAATACCGCATGCTGCTGTTCGGCGCGGCGATGGTCATCATGATGATCTGGAAGCCGAGGGGTCTCGTGTCGACTCGCCTGCCATCGGTCTTTCTCAGGGAGCGAAAAGCCGTGTCGGGCGACCTCGTCAAAGAGGGGCACGGTTGATGAATTGGGTGAACAGCACCCTGCTGGCGGTCGAAAACCTGACCATGCGGTTCGGCGGCCTCATCGCGGTCAACGCTTTCAGCTTCTCGGTTGGGCGAGGCGACATCACCGCGCTCATTGGCCCGAACGGCGCGGGCAAGACGACCGTCTTCAACTGCGTCACCGGTTTCTACAAGCCGACCGAGGGGCGCCTCGCGCTTGCCCGCGACGGCATTGCGACGCCTGAGGACGTCGCGGCCGCTACCCGTACGAGCGGCCGCCACGCGACGACGGCCAACGGCGAGCTCTTCCTGCTCGAGCGCATGCCCGACCATGAGATCGCCCGCAAGGCGCGAGTCGCCCGCACTTTCCAGAACATCCGGCTGTTCCAGGGCATGACGGCGCTCGAGAACCTGCTGGTCGCCCATCATAACGCGTTGATGCTCGCCAGCGGCTTCACCATCCTTGGCCTGGTTGGAGCGCCGAACTATCGCCGGAAGGAAGCCGAAACCATCGAGCGGGCGAAATACTGGCTCGACAAGATCGGGCTGACCGACCGAGCCGACGATCCGGCGGGCGAATTGCCCTACGGCGCCCAGCGGCGGCTCGAGATCGCGCGCGCGATGTGCACCGATCCGGTGCTCCTCTGCCTCGACGAACCGGCCGCCGGATTGAACCCGCGTGAATCCGCCGATCTCAACGCCCTCCTGCGGTCGATCCGCGCCGACCATAAGACGTCGGTGCTGTTGATCGAACACGACATGTCGGTGGTCATGCAAATCTCCGATCATGTGGTGGTGCTCGACTACGGCGTGAAGATCGCCGACGGCACGCCGGCGGAGGTGCGGGCCGATCCGAAAGTGATCGCCGCCTATCTCGGCGTCGCCGACGAGGAGGAAGTCGAACAGATCGAGAAGGAGTTGGAGCAATGAGCGTTGCGGCTGTCGCCGCGCTTGCGCCGCCGCTCCTGCAACTGCGCGGGATCGAGACCTTCTACGGCAAAATCCAGGCGCTGAGGGGCGTCGACATCGACGTGAACAAGGGCGAGATCGTCACCCTGATCGGGGCCAACGGCGCCGGCAAGTCGACGACCATGATGACGATTTTCGGCGCGCCGCGCGCGCGCCGCGGCCGCATCACCTTCGACGGCCACGACATCACCGAGTTGCCGACCCACATGATTGCCCGCCTGTCGATCGCCCAGTCGCCCGAAGGGCGGCGCATCTTCCCGCGCATGACGGTGTTCGAAAACCTGCAGATGGGCGCCTCGATCAACAACTTCGTCCACTTCGATGACGATCTTCAGCGCGTGTTCGCGCTCTTCCCGCGGCTCAAGGAGCGCGCGCCGCAACGCGGCGGAACGCTGTCGGGGGGCGAGCAGCAGATGCTGGCGATCGGGCGGGCGCTGATGAGCCGGCCGCGATTGCTGCTTCTGGACGAGCCCTCGCTTGGTCTGGCGCCCCTGGTGGTCAAGCAGATTTTCGAGGTGATCGCCGAACTGAACAAGTCCGAGGGGCTGACCGTCTTCCTGGTCGAGCAGAACGCCTTTCACGCCCTCAAGCTCGCCCATCGTGGCTATGTGATGGTCAATGGCGCAATCACGATGCAGGGCGGCGGCGCCGAGCTCCTGGCGCGCCCGGAAGTGCGCGCCGCCTATCTCGAAGGGGGCCACTGATGGACGGCATCCTATGGGCGGACGCGCCTTACGGCCTCTTCACCTTCGTCCTCCTGACGCTGATTCTGGGCGGGCTGGGCGCCTGGGCGACCGGGCGCGCGATGGCCCAGACCTGGCGGCCGTTGGCGATGCTTGCGCTCTACATGGTTTTTCTCACCGCCGGAGTGCGGTTCCTTCACTATGCGCTCTACGGCGAGCCGTTGCTGTCGCCGACGCTCTTCATAAGCGCCTACATCTGGACCATGGCGGTCGGCGTGCTCGGCTACCGGGCGATGCGGGCCACACAGATGGCGACGCAGTATTCCTGGGCCTATGAACGCTTGGGGCTGAATTGGCGCGCAAAGGGGGGCGGCGGCTGAATGACTCGCTCGCCAGCCTCTACGTTTTTTAAGGTGACTCTTGATGAAAAAAGAGAAAGTATCCGCGCCCAAGGTGGAATTGCCTTCTGCCGACGGGCGCCAGGGAGGGCCGGGCGCCCGCAACTAAATGGGAGTAACTGAATGACTAAACATTGGTTGTCAGGCGTCGCGCTTCTCGCGGCCTTGGCGTTCTCGGGCGCCGCCAGCGCCCAGATCAAGATGGGCGTCGCCGGCCCGATTACCGGTCCGAACGCGGCCTTCGGGGCCCAGCTCGTCAACGGCACGCAGCAGGCGGTTGACGACATCAACAAGGCCGGCGGCATCCTCGGTCAGCAGATCACGCTCGAGCAGGGCGACGACGTCTCCGATCCGAAGCAGGGCGTATCGGTCGCCAACAAATTCGTCGGCGACGGGGTCAAGTTCGTCGTCGGCCACTTCAACTCCGGCGTGACAATCCCGGCCTCCGATGTCTACCAGGAGAACGGGGTCCTGTTCATCACCCCCTCAGCGACCAACCCGAAGGTCACCGACCGCATGCTGTGGGACGCATTCCGCACCTGCGGCCGCGACGACCAGCAGGGCATGCTGTGGGCCGAATACGCGCGCGACCACCTCAAGGGCAAGAAGATCGCCGTCGTTCACGACAAGACGACCTACGGCAAGGGCCTCGCAGACGCCGCGCTCGACAACATGCACAAGTTCGGCATCAAGGAAGTGCTCTACGAAGGCGTCAACACCGGTGAGAAGGACTATTCGGCGATCGTCTCCAAGATCAAGGAGTCGGGGGCCGACTATTTGATGTGGGGCGGCTTGCACACCGAGGGCGGTCTTATCATCCGCCAGATGCGCGACCAGGGCTTGAAGACCGTCATGGTCTCCGGTGACGGCATCACCGACAACGAGTTCGCCCAGATCGGCGGCCCGGGCGTCGAAGGCACTTTGATGTCGTTCGGCCCCGATCCGCGCAACAATCCGGCGGCCAAGGAGGTCGTGGCCGAGTTCAAGGCGAAGAACTTCGACCCGGAAGCCTACACGCTCTATTCCTACGCCGCCGTTCAGATCATGAAACAAGCGGCCGAGGCCACGAAGTCTCTGGATCCGAAGAAGATGGCCGAATATATGCATTCCGGCAAGACCTTCCATACTGTCATCGGCGACATTGCCTACGACAAGAAGGGCGACCGGACCAGCGTCGACTACGTCTGGTATACATGGGAGAAAGGTCCCGACGGCAAAATCACCTACGTCCAGAACAAGTCTTAATCCAGTTGGCTGCGGGGCGATCCGTCCCGCAGCCTCGATTTCTTAAGTCCAATGGAGCCCGCTGGAGACAGCGGGCTTCTTTTTTCGCCTCATCCAATCTGCCCGAATTGCGGAAAGGTCTCGATGAGCCAGAAAGAGAGGTTCTTGAACCCGCCGGTCAGGAACAGGACACCGGTCGCGACCAGAAGGACGCCGACGGCTTTCTCGATCCGGCCGAACTGCCGCTTCAGCTGGCGGGAAGCGCGCATGAACGGGCCGATCGCGGCGGCGGCGAGGATGAACGGCAGGCCGAGCCCGAGACTATAGACGGCCAGCAGCGCCGCACCGCTGGCGACCGTGTCCCGACTTCCGGCGACGGCGAGAATGGTGGCCAGGATCGGGCCGATGCAGGGCGTCCAGCCGAGCGCGAAGGCGAAGCCCATCGGGTAGGCGCTCCATACGCCCGCCGGCTTCTCGATCTCGAGCCGCTTCTCGCGCAGCATCGCGCCGATCCTGAACACGCCGAGAAAATGCAGGCCCATCAGGATCACGCCGATCCCGGCCGCGATCGACAGCGCATGGCTCCATTGCCTCAGGAGCTCTCCCAGCGCCGAAGCGGTCGCGCCCAAGCCTACGAACACGGTCGAGAAGCCCGCCACGAACAGGAGCGCGGTGACCAGGATGTCACGCCTCGCCTTTGTCTCGCTCTCGTCGGCCAGCGCCTCGACGCTCGCGCCCGCAAGATAGCAAAGATAGGGCGCGGCAAGCGGCAGCACGCAGGGCGAAACAAAGGAGATCAGGCCCGCGCCGAACGCGGCCGGGAAGGAGATGTCAGCCATGGCGTCACAGATGCTCGTTCCGCGACCGGGCGTCAAATGTCGCGGAGAAACCGGCGCCGTCTCGGGAATTGGCGACGCCGCGACACGGCGTGTTGCGACGTTCCGGCAACAAGGCCGCCCGAAGGCGGCCCGCGTCAGAAAACTTCCGGAAGACGCCTCATCCGGCCGCGGC